>CAJOMY010000038.1 GCA_905235775.1 uncultured Bacteroidales bacterium
GGGAGCTGCGCCTGGACGAGCTGGTCTCGGAAAACAAGCTCCAGGCGGCCGACAGCATCGCGCAAATCCTGCTGGCCGGCACGAAGGCGGATGAGCACGCCTATGCCATCTATGCCTATGAGCGTTCCGTCATCGCCGAGCGGAGGGGCCGCGATGAGGAGCGCCTGAGCTGGCTGATCAAGTCGGCGGAGAGCGATATCATCAACGCCGTCAAGGATTATGCGTCGCTGACGGTCATTTCCCAGATTGTCCTGCCGACGGACGTCGTGCGTTCCTTCCGCTATCTGCGGATCGCGCAGGAAGACGCCATCGCCTATAACGCCAAACTCCGGCCCTGGCAGATCTCGCAGTTCTTCATGGAGATCGAGGATGCCTATGCGGCGCGGCGCACCCTGGCGCACCAGCGGATGATGCTTTCCTCCGTCCTGCTGGGCGTACTGGCCGTCCTGCTGCTCGTGCTCGCCTGGTTCCTGGTGGCGCGGTCCCGGAATCTCTCCCGGATGCGCAAGGACCTGGAGAACCACAACCTGCAGCTTGCGACAGCCAACGGCTCGCTGGAACGCCTGAACCAGGAGCTGTCGCGTGCCGACCAGGTCAAGGAGAAGTATATCGTCGATTTCCTGCGCCGCTTCTCGGACAACGTGACTTTAGTCCAGAGCGAGGACAACCACGCCAGGAACCTGCTCAAGCAGGGCAAGTCGGAGCAGTTGCTCAAGGAGCTCTCGCTCTCGACACGCACCGAGAAGTCCCTCAAGGAGTTCTACCGCACCTTCGACCAGACCTTCCTGCAGGCGATCTGCCCCGACTTCGTGGACCGATTCAACGCGTTGCTGCAGGAAGATGCGCGCTTCCATCCCAAGCCGGGATCCCTGACGACCGAGCTGCGGATTTTCGCCCTGATCCGCCTGGGCGTTGACGATTCGCGCGAGATTGCGGAGTTGCTCCACTACTCCCAGAGCACCATCTACAATTACAAAGTGGCCGTCAAGAATGCGGCCTCCGGAAAACGGGAAGATTTCGAAAAACAGGTGAAAATGATTGGAAAGTAGCGGTCCAGCCGTTAAATCTTCACTACATTTTTCAATACTATTCAGAAAGCCAAACCTTTGACACACATTGGTTTGGCTTTCTGCTACAGCTACTATCTCATTCTTTCCGGCGGAAGCGGCTTGCAAGAATCATATATTTGCCATCGGCAGTCTCGAAACAACTGTCCCAACAAACTATAACCAACGCACCAACATTAAAAGCGTATGAAAAAATTTATCACCCTGATCCTTTCATTAGGATTAAGCCTGGCCGCCCTGGCCCAGGGCGTCTCCGTGAACGGAGTCGTCGTGGACAATGCGGGCCAGCCGATTGTCGGCGCTTTCGTGGTTGAGCGGGGGACGACCAACGGCACCATGACCGATGCGGACGGAGCCTTCTCCTTCCGTGCTTCGGAGGGGGCCTCCCTGGAAGTTTCCTGCATCGGCTATGTGAGCCAGAACGTCACCGCCACCGCAGCGCGCGCACTGCGTATCGTCCTCGCAGACGACACGGAGATGCTCGAAGAGACCGTGGTCATCGGTTACGGCGTGCAGAAAAAGAGCGTCGTGACGGCATCCATCTCCAAGGTGGACGGTGACGCACTCAACGTGGTCCGCGCTTCTACGGTCAACGACGCCCTCAAGGGCAAGGTCTCCGGCGTGCAGATCACCCAGTCCTCCGGTCAGCCGGGTTCCGGCTCGCAGATCAAGATCCGCGGCATCGGTTCCGTCAACAACTCCGATCCTCTTTTCATTGTGGACGGCATGCCTGTTGACGGCGGCATTGATTACCTGAATCCAACCGACATCGCTTCTGTCGAAATCCTGAAGGATGCCGCATCTGCGGCTATCTACGGCGCCCGTGCCGCCAACGGTGTCGTTCTCGTGACGACCAAGTCCGGCAAGAAGGGCCAGGCTTCCGTCACCTACACCGGCAGCTACGGCTGGCAGAACCCGTGGAAGAAGAAGGAAGTCCTGAACGCCACCGAGTACATGGTGATCATGAACGAGGCCCGCATCAACGACGGCGGCACCCCGCTTTACTCCGCCGCCGAGATCGCCGCAGCAGGAAAGGGGACCGACTGGCAGGACGAGACCTTCAATTACAACGCCCCCATTACGCAGCACCAGCTGTCTGTCAGCGGCGGCTCCGACAAGGTCACCTATTTCCTGTCCCTGGGCTATTTCAAGCAGGACGGTATCGTCGGCGGCAACTACGGCAAGTCCAACTATGACCGTATTTCCATCCGCTCCAACAATACGTATGTGCCGTTCGAAACGGATAGCCGGAATTTCCTGAACAAGCTCACCCTCTCGGCCAATATCGCCTATTCGAACATCAACTCGACGGGCATCACGACCAACTCCGAGTTCGGTTCCATCCTGGGCTCCGCCGTGGCGTTCAATCCGTCCATCCCGGTGTTCGCCTCCGAGGCCGAGGCCGCCCGCATCCTGGCGGAGCACCCGACGGCCATCGTGGCATCCGACGGCCGCGTCTATTCCCTGCCGCCGACCGGTTATCAGGAACTGACCAACCCGGTGGCCAACCTGGACACGCCGTCCAACACCTACTATAAGACCCACAAGTTCGTGGCCAACTTCTCCGCCGAGCTGGATATCCTCCCGACCCTGAAGTTCCGGAGCAGCTACGGCACCGATCTCGCCTTCTGGCGCAACCGTGGCTACGGTTTCGAGCAGTACAAGAGCTCCATGAACCAGACCCTCACCAGCTGGGTGAACCAGGGGATGAACGAGGGTATGCGCTGGCAGGTGGAGAACTACTTCACGTACAACCAGCAGTTCGGCCGGCACAACATCTCCGCCGTCCTCGGACAGTCCGCGATGAGCTATTCCTTCCAGTATGTGTCCGGCACGGACTACCAGCTCAAGGAGACCAATCCGGACATGGCCTGGATCGACTCCGCCATCGGCAGCACCGATGATGAGCGTACCAGCGGCGGCACCGGCGGCTACGACGTGCAGCGTCTGGCCTCCTACTTCTTCCGCTTCGACTACAACTTCGACGAGCGCTACATGCTCGAGTTCACGATCCGCCGCGACGGTTCTTCCCGCTTCGGCCCCGGCCACAAGTGGGCGACCTTCCCGGCCGCGTCCCTGGGCTGGAACATCTCCAACGAGCCCTGGTTCAAGAACAACCGCCCGGGCTGGATCGACCAGCTCAAGCTGCGCGCCAGCTGGGGAAAGAACGGCAACGAGAACATCGGTAACTTCCGCTATGCGTCCCTGATGGACTCCGGCCAGGAGTACTACTTCGGCAACGCCGGCACCTACGGCACCATGCAGCCGGGCTCCTCGCCCGCCGCGCTCGCCAATCCGACCATCCGCTGGGAGGAGTCCGAGCAGCTTGACCTCGGTTTCGACGGCCGCTTCTTCAACGACCGGCTGACCTTCGGCTTCGACTACTACAACAAGAAGACCAACGGCATGCTCATGGACAAGCCCATCCCGTCCTACGTGGGACAGGGCGCTCCGATGTCCAACCTGGGCGACATGCGCAACTGGGGCTTCGAATTCGAGATCGGCTGGCAGCAGCAGGTCGGCGACTTCCACTACGCCATCAACGCCAATGCCTCCCTGCTCCGCAACCGCCTGATCAACCTGGGCAACGAGTCCGGCGAGGCAGTGTACCAGAGCAACGGCGCTTCCGGCGTGGGCGACTATGTGAAGGGCTCCAACGGTGAGGTCTGGCCGTACTTCTACGGCATGAAGACCGACGGCATCTTCCAGAACTGGGCGGAAATCCAGGCCTACAAGGACAAGGACGGCAATCTCATGCAGCCCAACGCCCAGCCGGGTGACGTGAAGTTCGTGGATTACAACGGGGACGGTTATGTCAACGATGACGACCGCACCAAGATCGGCAAGGGTATGCCGGACTGGACTTACGGTATCACCTTCTCCGCCGACTGGAAGGGCTTCGACCTGAATCTCTTCTTCCAGGGCAGCATCGGCAACCAGATCTTCGACTACTCGATGCGTGGCGACATCCCCGCGATGAACCGTCCGGGCTGGATCCTCGACCGCTGGATCGGCGAGGGTACTTCGAACCGGATTCCCCGCATGACGAACGCCAACCCGAACCAGAACTGGCGTTCCTCCGACCTCTGGGTCAAGGACGGGTCTTTCCTCCGTCTCAAGACCGCCCAGCTCGGTTACACCATCCCGGAGAAGGTTCTCCGCGCTGTTGCAATCAAGAGCATCCGCGTCTACGTGGCGGGCGAGAACCTGCTCACCTTCACCAAGTATGACGGCTTCGATCCGGAAATGGCCTCCGACGGCTACACCACCATCGGCGTGGACCGCGGCATCTATCCGCAGGCCCGCACCATCACGGTCGGCGCTTCCATCTCCTTCTAATCCTCAAATGCATACGAATATGAAACTCTATAAGATTCTGGCAACCCTTGCCGCGGCCACGGTCCTGACCAGCTGCGGGGAGAAGTTTCTGACCTCCCACACGACGCATCAGGGTGCCGCAGGTGCGGAAGCTACCGAGAGCGCCATCCTGTCCTACCTGACGGCTGCCTACCAGCCGCTTCTGATGGATTCCTACGCGAACTTCAACTACAATCACATCCTGCTGCTGTCCGACCTCCGCTCCGACGACATCTACAAAGGCGGCGGCGACGCCGGCGACCAGTCCTGGATGTACCACATGTCCCTGTTCCAAATCCCCGCGTCGGAAAGCCCGACCGGCATCTGGAGCCTGTACTACACCGCCATCGCCCGGGCCAACAACACCCTGCTGGCAATCGACAACGCGGTCGGCTTCGACTCCGATGCCGCCAAGCGCAAGCTGAACCAGTACCGCGCCGAGGCACTCTTCCTGCGCGCCTACTACCTGCACCATCTGTGGAAGCTCTACGGCAACATTCCTTTCTTCACCGAGCCGCTTGAGGATCCCTTCATGGCTCCCCAGAAGACCGCCGACGAGATCTACGCCTGCATCATGAAGGACATCGCAGATGCCGAGACGGCCGCCGGCCTGGCCGGCGACGAGTTCCCGATGAGCACCAATGGCGGAGACAAGCAGGCCCGTGCCGGCCGCGCCGCCCTCTATATGCTCAAGGCCCGCGTAGTGATGTACCAGAACGACCAGTCCAAGTATGGGGAAGTGGCCGCCAACATGGCCGAAATCATCAACAGTGGCGCCTTCTACCTCATCGACTTCGATGCCCTCTGGACCGGAGCTGACGAGAATGATTTCACACCCGAGTCCATTTTCGAGACCAACCAGATCTCCGACGGCAAGCGCGACTGGGGCAATGCCTGGGCGGGCTGCGGCACCAATCTGCCGGCCTATATTTCGCCGAACGAGCTGAAAGATCCGGTGTTCTGCGGCGGCTGGGGCTTCGGTCCCGTGCGCCAGAGTACCTGGGACATGTATGAAGACGGCGACGTGCGCCGCGAGGGCTCCATCAACAAGTTCGAGGCCGACACCTACGGCCCGCGCTTCCAGGACACCGGCCTCTTCCAGAAGAAGTACGCCGCCCGGACCGACCTCCGTTCGCCGATCGGCACCGTGGACCTGAACTACCCCAACAACCTGATTATCTTCCGTTATGCCGAGACGCTGCTCAACTACGCCGAACTGGTGGGGGTGAACGGTGCCGCCGCAGCCGGTGGCGTGGTCGCCCAGGACTGCCTGGACGAGATCCGCAGCCGTGCCGGACTGGGCTCCATTCCCGTCACCGCGGAGAACATCAAGTCCGAGCGCCGCAAGGAGTTCGTCGGCGAGGGTATGCGCTTCTGGGACCTGATCCGCTGGGGCGACGCCGCCACCGTGCTGACCGAGAACGATACCGCCAACCAGAGCGTCCGTACGTTCAATCCGCAGAAAGACAAGTACCTGCCCATCCCGCAGAGCGAAATGAGCCGCACCGCCGGAACCGGCGAGTTCGAGCTCAAGCAGAACGCTGGTTATTAATCGATAAAAAGTAAAGCAAGTTATGAAGAAGATATTTAACGTCATTCTCCTGTTCGGGACCCTGGGGACGCTCCTGTTCTCCTGCCGCCCGACGGATCTGGATGCCCACAAGCTGGGCCCGGCCCCTACGGAGAATCAACTCTCCTTCTCCGTTGCGCCGACTGCCGCCTGCGCCAATATCGTGGAGTTCACAAACAACTCCTCCGTCAGCGGCGTGACCCTGTGGGACCTCGGCAACGGTACGACCCTCAAGGGTGACAAAGTCACTGCCTCCTACCCCTTCGCCGGTGAGTACACCGTGACGATGTCGCTCTACACGAGCGGCGGATCCGCTGCCATCTCCCAGGTGGTCTCGATCGCCGACGACGACTATTCCCTGCTCGACACCCCGGGCTTCAACGCCCTGACCGGCGGCGCCGACGCCACCGAAGGCAAGACCTGGGTCTTCGCCCGCTACACCAAGGGCCACTTCGGTGTCGGCGACGTGAATGCCGCGCCGGAGGTCAATGGTCCGGCCTGGTGGCAGTGCGACCCGAAGGGCAAGGAAGGCTGCTCGCTCTATGAGAACGAGTACACCTTCATCCAGGTGGGCACCAAGCTTGTCTGGGAGAACCAGGGCTACATCTACACCAACGAGAGCGGCATGAATCATCTGGGCATCCCCGGCACGCCCAATCCCGCCGTGGGCGACTTCGACGTGCCCTACGTCCCGGACGACAACCTCACCTTCACCCTGGACGAGGACAACAACAAGCTCATCCTCAGCGGCGGTGCCTTCCTCGGCTTCTACACGGGCGTGAGCGAGTATGACATCATCTCCCTGACGGAGCATGAATTGTTCGTGTGGTGCCGCAGCGCCGCCGAGCCGGGCAACGCCTGGTACTTCATCTTCGTCCCGAAGGATGAACTGGTCGAACCCGAACCGGAGCCGGTCGAGCCGAAACCCGAACCGGAAGAAGCCTGGTTCCGCCCGAACGCCGAGACCAACCTGCTGGGCGCGAACATCAACTACGAGAGCTGGTTCAGCCCCGAAGACTGGTCCGGCGGCCTGGAGCCCGGCATCTCCATCAGGAATGACATCGTCATCACCGTCCCCGAGGGGATCGGCTATGGCGAGTGGTTGGGCCAGTTCAAGATCAAGACCGGCATCCCGGCTGGCGCTCGTGAGCGCTTCGACTTCAGCTGCAACATCGCTGCCACCCGGGCCGGCATAGCCACGGTGAAGATGACCTCTGCCGATGACGGCGATGACAGCTTCTTCTACAACAACAACGTCGAGGTGGCCGCCGGTGCGACGGTGAACTTCGAGGAAGCCGACCATATGCTGTTCGACGCGACCGAGAGCATCCTGCTGGTCTTCGACTTCGGCCGTTTCCCGGCCGGTACGGTCATCACCCTCAGCAACCTCTGCCTGCAGCGGCACATCCCGCTCAGCGAGAAACCCGAGGTGGTCAACTTCTGGCCGGATGCCACCGTGGAACTGGACGAGACGTTCTTCACTCCTGCAGGATGGGGCGGCGGCCTGGATTGCAACTACACGACCACGGACGACAACCACAGCTTCGAGCTGACGATCCCTGAGGGAATCGGCGGTGACGAGTGGATGGGCCAGGTCAAATTGTCCACGGACATCGAACTGGACCACACCCACAGCTATGAGTTCTCTTGCACGGTTACAGCCACGGACTCTTCCCCGTTCACCATCAAGCTTACGAACAATCCCGAAGCGGACAGCAAGGTCAGCTTCTATGACAATTCCTTCGTGATGAAGAACGGTGTCACGACCGTCAAGAAGGTCGGCATGCACCCCGCGGAAGAAGATGCGGAAGCCGCTTTCCTGATCTTCGACTTCGGCCGCACGCCGGCCGGTACCAAGATCACGGTGACGGACATCGTGCTTCAGGAATATATCGACTGATACCTGTATTTTGGTTGTTTGGATGGGGGCGGAAATGGGTTGGAATTGAATTCCGCCCCCTTTTTAAATGCAAAAAAAATGAACAGAATGTTGTCTTTGATCGCTTCCGTGCTGCTGCTCGCCTCCTGTGACGGGAAGCTGCCGAATCCTGACCCCGCGCCCGCGGCGCCCACGATTACCTTCACGCCGGCCGCCATGACCGTGAGCCCGGAGGGCGGCGACGCCACCGTGCGCGTGGAGGCCTCGGCCACCTGGTCCGTCGAGACCGACGGACAGGACTGGTATGCGCTGAGCTCCTCCGCCCAGATCTTCAAGGGCGGAAGTATCCTGAAGCTGACGGCCCAGCCGAACGTGAGCGGCAGCGCGCGCAGCGCGACGCTCCGCTTCAGCAGCGGCGACAGCCAGGCCACGCTGACGGTCTCGCAGGCGAATTTCATCCCGGAACTCACTTTCTCCGCCGGCGAGGTGTCCGGTGAGGGAGCCGGGGGCGAGGTGCGCGTGAATACGACGGCCAATGCCGCATGGACGGTGGTCGAAGACGACATCCCGTTCTGGTTCAGCCTCTCTCCCAAGACAATCACCAAGGGAGAAGGCGAGCTCAAGATCACATTCAACCGGAGCTATACGGCCGAGGCGCGCCAGACGGAAGTCCGCTTCCGCAGTGGCGACCAGGTCAAGACGCTTACCGTGAAACAGGGTGCGGGCGAGCCTGTGGCCCCCGGCGCCTTCGTGCCGGCGGGTTACGAGCTGGTCTGGCAGGACGACTTCTCCGGTACTTCCAATGACCTCAAGACGAACTGGCGTTTCGAAGACTGGGCGCCGGGCCTCGTCAATAACGAGCTGCAGCGCTATGTACCGGATGACCGCCGGACCTCCTTCGTCCAGGACGGCGCCCTGAACATCGTGGCGCGCAAAGACGGGTCCCAGGTGATTTCCGCCCGGATGAATTCCCGGGAGTCCTGGCTCTACGGCTATATGGAAGCGGCCATCCGCCTGCCCAAGGGCAAGGGCACCTGGCCTGCCTTCTGGATGATGCCGGACGATTTCTCCAAGGGCTGGCCCGCCTGCGGCGAGATCGACATCATGGAGGAAGTGGGCGTGAACCCCGACTATACCTCCTCTTCCATCCACTGCACCGCCTACAACCATGTCAAGGGCACGCAGAAGACCGCAGAGCGCCTTACCCCGGGTGCGGAAAGCGAATACCACGTCTATGCGCTCGAGTGGACGGAAGACTTTATCCGAACCTATGTGGACGGCGAAAAACTGCTTGAATTCAAGAACGACAAGGCCGGCAACGAAAACACCTGGCCTTTCAACAAGAAATTCTACATTATCCTCAATCTTGCCTGGGGCGGCGACTGGGGAGGTTGGAACGGCGTGAACGAGAGCGCACTGCCCTGCACCATGCAGGTGGACTACGTGCGTGTTTACAAGAAATAATCAATGAAGACGAATCGAAACCTTTTCCTGGCGGTTCTTGCGGCGGTCCTGACTGCCTGTGGCGGGCCGCGGCCGGCCTCCACGGTCGGTACGACGCCCGAGGTGGAACGCCGGGTGGATCAACTCCTCGCGAAAATGACCCTGGCCGAGAAGATCGGCCAGATGAACCAGATCTCGGCTGGCGGCGACCCCGCCAACTATGCCGAAGCGGTCCGCGGCGGACAGGTCGGCTCCATCCTCAACGAGGTGGACCCGGTCCGGCTCAACGAATTCCAGCGCATCGCGGTGGAAGAGTCCCGTCTCGGCATTCCCCTGCTGGTGGGCCGGGACGTGATCCACGGTTTCCATACGGTGTTCCCGATTCCCCTGGGTCTGGCGGCGACCTTCGACCCGGCGCTGGTGGAAGAAGGCGCCCGCATCGCCGCCCTGGAGGCAACGGCGCAGGGCATCCGCTGGACCTTCTCCCCGATGCTGGACATCGCACGCGACCCGCGCTGGGGCCGGATGGCCGAGGGCAGCGGTGAAGACACCTGGCTGGACGCCCGGATGGGCGAAGCCATGGTGCGCGGCTATCAGGGCACGCAGTGGGACACCACCTCGATGGCCGCCTGCATCAAGCATTTCGTGGGCTACGGCGCCGCCGAGGGGGGCCGTGACTACAACAGCACCTTCCTGACCGAGCGCCAGCTGCGCAATATTTATCTGCCGCCCTTCGAGGCGGCTGTGAAAGCCGGGGCGCTGACCCTGATGACTTCATTCAACGACAATGACGGCGTGCCTTCGACCGGCAACCGCTTCGTGGTCAAGGACATCCTCCGGGACGAGTGGGGCTTCGACGGCCTGGTGGTGACGGACTGGAACTCGATGGGGGAAATGATCTCCCATGGCTTCGGGAGCGACCGCAAAGAAGTGGCGCAGCAGGCCATCGAGGCCGGGGTGGACATGGACATGATGACCTACGGGTACATTTCCCACCTGGAAGAGCTGGTCCGTTCGGGCGCCGTCAAGGAGTCTGCCATCAACGCGGCCGTGCGCAATATCCTGCGCATCAAAGTGATGCTCGGCCTGTTCGAGCACCCTTACGTGGATGCGGCTGCAGCCGGGGCGGTGCAATACGCCCCCGAACACCTCGACGCCGCCCGCCGCAGCGCGGAGGAATCCGCCGTCCTGCTGAAGAACGACGGCACCCTGCCGCTCGATGCCGGACGCGTGCGGACGATCCTCGTCACGGGTCCGATGGCCGACGCTCCGCACGACCAGCTGGGCACCTGGGCCTTCGACGGTCAGAAAGAGCATACGGTTACGCCGCTGGCAGCCCTCCGCGAGCGTTTCCCGGGCCGTGTGGTGTATGTGCCCGGCCTGGTCAACAGCCGGCAGAAGCGGGACCGCTTCGACGACGTGGTGGCCGCCGCGCGCCAGGCTGACGTCATTCTGGCGTTCCTGGGCGAAGAAGCTATTCTCTCCGGCGAGGCGCATTCCCTGGCCGACCTGAACCTGAAGGGCTCCCAGAGCGAACTGCTCGCGGCACTGAAGGCCACGGGCAAGCCGGTCGTGGCCACGGTGATGGCCGGCCGGCCGCTCACCATCGAGCGCGACCTGCCGAACTGCGGCGCCCTGCTGTATGCCTTCCATCCCGGCACGATGGGCGGTCCCGCGCTCGCCAACCTGATTTTCGGCGACGTCACCCCGTCCGGCAAGACGCCGGTCACCTTCCTGCGCACGGTGGGCCAGGTGCCCATGTACTACAGCCACAACATGACCGGTCGTCCGTATCAGGGCGAGATGCTGCTGGACGATATCGAGGCCGAAGCCGGCCAGACCTCGCTCGGCAACACTTCCTATTATCTGGATTACGGCGCCTACCCGCTGTTCCCCTTCGGATTCGGCCTGAGCTATACCCGTTTCACCTATTCCGACCCGGCGCTGGACGGCACGACCTATGCGCGGGACGGTGTCATCCGGGCTTCCTGCACGCTGTCCAACACGGGCGGCTGCGAGGGCACCGAGGTGGTGCAGGTCTATGTGCGCGACCTGGTCGGTTCGCTCACGCGTCCCCTCAAGGAGCTCAAGCATTTCGAGCGCGTGACCCTGCAGGCGGGCGAAAGCTGCCGGCTGGAAATCGAGATCCCCGTCTCCGAGCTGGCCTTCTGGGGCCTTGACGGCACGAAGAAGGTCGAACCGGGTGATTTCCAGCTCTGGATCTCCGGCGACAGCGCCTCCGGCGAAGCACTTTCTTTCAGCGTCCGGTAGCCATGCGTGCGAAACATCTCCTCGCGGCCATCCTGGCCCTGTCGCTTGCCGCATACGGCTGCGCGCAGGGAAAGGAGGAGCCGGCTCCGGCTCCGCAAGCCGAAGCCCTGACCTGGACGACCACGGCATCCGGAACCCAGCTCTTCGAGCCGGGCAGCGTGCTGCTCATGAAGCCTTCGGACGCGAGTTTCAACCGCGTCTCGCTCACCGGCGAGAAGTTCCAGTCCGTGGACGGCTTCGGCCTTGCAATCACGCAGGCCAGCTGCTACAACCTGCTGAAGATGAGCCAAGCGGACCGGACGGCCTTCCTGCGGGAACTGTTCGACCGGGAAACGGGCATGGGTTCTTCCCTGATCCGGGTCTGCATCGGGGGCTCCGACTTCTCAATGGATGAATTCACCTGGTGCGACGAGCCGGGCATCGAGCACTTTGCCGTCCATCCGCTGGACGAGCAGTACCTGTTCCCCATCCTCGACGAGATCTTCGCCATCAACCCGGATGTGCAGATCATCGCTTCCCCCTGGAGCGCCCCGCTCTGGATGAAGGTCGGCGAGGACGGCAAGACGCCCCACAGCCAATGGTATGCCGGCCATCTCGGCGAAGCCTATTACGAAGTCTATGCGGAGTATTTTGTCCGCTGGATCCGGGAGATGGAGCGGCGCGGCTATCCGATCATGGCCGTGACCCTGCAGAACGAGCCGCTGCACCGCGGCAATTCGATGTCCACCTACATGTCCTGGCAGGAGCAGAGCAACTTCGTCAAACGCGGCATCGGCCCCGCTTTCGCGGCCGCCGGCCTGAAGACCAAGGTCCTGCTCTACGACCACAACTACAACTACGACGACAACGGTCCCCAGCAGGACTACCCGCTCCATATCTTCGAGGATACGGAAGCCAGTCGCTATGTGCACGGCTCGGCCTGGCACAACTACGGCGGCATGCTGGACGGGGTGCATGCACGCTTTCCGGACAAGGAAATCTATTTCACGGAGGCGTCCATCGGCAGCTGGAACTACCGCTTCGGCGATTGCCTGATCAATGACTTCCGCGACATCTTCCTGGGCACGCTGGGCCGCTGGGGCAAGGGCGTGACCCTGTGGAACCTCATGCTGGACTATCAGGGCAAGCCTTTCCGTCCGAGGGGATGCAGCACCTGCTACGGGGCCGTGTCCATCGACGCGACGGATTATTCACTCTCCTCGGTGGTGCGCAATTCGCACTACTACGACGTGGCGCATTGTTCGAAAGTGCTGCAACCCGGGGCCGTCCGGATCGGAACATCGGGTTATTCGGCGGCAGGGCTGCACTATCAGCTCTACCGCAACCCGGACGGCTCCTATGCGGCGCTGATCCTGAATGAGGGCAACGCCGAGGCTCAGCTCAATTTTGTCACGGACCGATACAGCGTCGCGTGCCGCGTTCCGGCGCGCGCGGTCCAGTCCGTCACCTGGCAGGAATAAAGGCTCTACCGGGATTCGAGGACGGGAGCGTGGGGGTCGCGGGCCACGGCAGCCTTCCAGCGGTCGTTATACCCGCCGTACTGCATGTCCTTCGGGAAACCGGGTCCGTACTCCGTGTGGGAGAAAGATCCGTCCGCTTCCTGGGCTTTGATGTTGCCGTCGATGAATTTGACGAGCAGCAGTTCTTCGAGCTTCGTCCAGGCCGCAAACTGCGCCTGGGCCGTCTCCACGCTATATTTCGTCATGAGCCGGCGCGCCTTGCGCAAGCGTCCCCGCTCCACCAGTTTCACCAGCTTGGCGTCCATCTCCGGAATGCCGCGCCCGATCTGGTCGCGCTCGAAGGCTTCAGCCACGCCGCGCGCCACCGGCGCCATCCGGTCGTACATCTTGTAGCAGGCGTTGGCCACGCGGTTGCACATCCAGAACTGGGACGTGGGGCTGTAGTGGAGAATGTCGCCGTTGCCCTCGCGCAGGCACTCGGGCACCTTCGTGATATTGGCATAGATCGGCGTCAGGTAGGAAGTGGCGGCGTCGTCGCAGCCGAACCAGATCAGGGCGCCGACCTCGTCGGGAAGCTGGGGACGCGCCTGCGCGACGAACCAGAAGCCCGTCTGCTGCGTGGCGATCGCGCGCTCGTTGAGGTAGGTCTTTCCGTCCACGGTGAAGTTCATCGGCCGCCAGCGGTACGGTAGGCCGTTTCCGCCCGCGCCGATGTCGGTGGTCATGTCCATGGGGGTACCCTCGTAGTGGTCGCGCATCACGCGGGCCACGTCCTCCACGCCCACCTTGCGGGCCGGCCTGATGAAGAGGGGCATCTCGCCCTGCAGGTCGTAGCCCATCGCGTAGTCCAGCCAGTCCGCGGCCGGGCGGGAGATCTCCTGCCCGTTCTGCTCGTAGGTGAAGACCCCCTCGCCGAGGATGTTGAAGGCGCTCCAGGCACGGGCGTCGCAGGCGCGAGCGCCGCCGAAGTCGAGCGGGTTGTACGCGTCGCGGAAGCTGAAATCAGCGTCCTCGCCCTCGTACCATCCCTGCTCGCGGGCGAAGCTGATCACGTCCGGGGCGAAGAGGCAGTTCTCCGGGTCGTCCTGCGGGAAGCGCGTGATGCGGGCCTGGTTGGCGTGGGCGCAGATGTAGCCGTCCGGCACGCGCCGCGCCACCCACACGATGCCCTTCTGTCCGGCGCCCTTGCCCACAAGGTCCATCACCCAGGCCTCGTGCGGATCGGCGATCGAGAAGGTCTCGCCCTCGGAGGGGTAGCCGTAGGTGTTCGCGAGCGCCACGATGGTCTCGATGGCCTCGCGCGCCGTCGTGGCGCGCTGCAGGGTGATATAGATCAGGGAGCCGTAGTCCATGATGCCGGCCGGGTCGGCCTGCTCCTCGCGGCCGCCCCAGGTCGTCTCGCCGATGATGAGCTGGCGGCTGTTCATGTTGCCGACGGTCTGCCAGGTGCGGGCCACCTGGGCGATGCTGCCGGTGGGACGCCCCGTGTCCCACTCCCGGATGGCGAGGGGGCTGCCGGCCGTGAAGCGGCCTGCCGGGTGGAAATACAGTTCGCCGAAGAGGCCGTGCGAGTCGGCGGCATAGGAGACCATGCTGGAGCCGTCCGCGCTGGCGCCGGGGCTCACGATGACGTTGGTACAAGCCTCCGCGCGACCCGCGGCAAGAGCCGCGACCGCCACGATGATGCATAGAAATTTTCTCATTTTATCTTTTCTTCTTAAATTTGCAGACCATAGTCATTCCGGGACAGGCCCGGAATCCCATGCAAGGATGTACAAAGCTATAAAAATTTTCGGGATTATCGCCATGTTGCTCCTGCCCCTGCGGGCCGGAGCCCAGCAGCCGCAGAGCGAGGAAGAACAGCTCAAGCAGCTGCGCGAGAGCATCGACCGCATGGTCGAAAACTACGAGCAGGTGCTGGACCTCGAGGACTGGCAGACCTTCTACGTGGACTCCATCCTGACGCACGACTACGAGGCCCTGCGCGAGGAACTCAAGGTCCTGCAGGCCGCGAAGATGACCAACGCCGACGTCTATCAGCAGGTCCGGGACAAGTGGGCCGAGCAGATCCATGTCTCGATGCAAAAGGTGCTCGACGGGCGGCAGTGGGAGAAGTACCTCAAGTCCGGCGCCGCCCGCGAAAAGAAATCGCGCGACAAGCGCGCCGCCAAACGGAAATAACTTTTATGAAAAAAGAAGATATTGACAGGGTCCTTGCGGAGCTGAAAGCGCTCCAGTGCAAGACGCAGAAGGAAGTCGAAGAGGCGCGCGTGCGCTTCCTCGGCCGCAAAGGCGAGGTCACGGCGCTGTTCGAGGAGTTCCGCACCGTGGACAAGGAGATGAAGCGCGAGTTCGGCCGCACGCTCAACGAGCTGAAGAACGCCGCCCAGGAGACGATCGACCGCCTCCGCGACACGGTCGGCGAAGAGGGCGGCGCCACAGGTCCGAAGCAGGACCTTTCGATGCCCGGCGATCCGATCGGGCTCGGCTCCCGCCATCCGGTCTCCATTGTCCGTCAGGAGATCGTGGACATCTTCCGCAAGTTCGGCTACGACGTGGCCGAAGGCCCCGAAGTGGAGGACGACTACCACGTCTTCGAGGCGCTCAACTTCCCGCCGAACCATCCTGCGCGCGACATGCAGGACACCTTCTTCGTGTCCACGGGGCATCCGAACCCGCTGCTGCTCCGCACGCACACTTCCAGCGTGCAGGTGCGCACGATGGAGCGGATGAAGACCCCGCCCATCCGCGTGATCTGCCCGGGCCGCGTGTTCCGCAACGAGGCCATCAGCGCCCGCGCCCACTGCATCTTCCATCAGGTCGAGGGCCTCTACATCGACGAGAACGTGACCTTCGCCGACCTCAAGCAGGCCATCCTCCTGTTTGCCCGCGAGATGTTCGGTCCCGAGACCGAGATCCGCATGCGGCCGTCCTTCTTCCCCTTCACCGAGCCCTCCGCCGAGGTGGACGTCAGCTGCAACATCTGCCACGGCAAGGGCTGCAACATCTGCAAGGGGACGGGCTGGCTCGAGATCCTGGGCTGCGGCATGGTGGACCCGAACGTCCTCGAAGCCAGCGGGATCGACTCCAAAAAGTACAGCGGCTTCGCCTTCGGAATGGGCCTGGAGCGCATCGCGATGCTCAAGTGGCGGGTCAACGACCTGCGCCACTACTTCGAGAACGACATGCGTTTCCTGCAGGAATTCAATTCCGCCGTCGAAGTTTGACCTTGAAGGGATCCGCGCGCCGGATTTGACAGGCGGGCGGGCCCTGTGTTCTTGAAACCACGTTAAAAACAAGAGAGACATGTCAAAATCCCATTTCAGCACGCGATTCGTGCTAATTGCCACGACGCTGATCGTCTGTCTGATCACGTCCAACTTCTTCGTGCCGCGCCTTTGGCAGGTGGCCGGGCTGCCGATACAGCTGTCCGGTGCCGTGCTGTTGTTCCCGGTGTCCTACATCCTCAACGACTGCCTGACCGAGGTCTATGGCTATCGCAAGGCCCGTTTCGTCATCTGGTTGGCCTTCGTACTGAGCGCCTTCGTGGCCATGATGGCGCAGCTGGTGTGCTGGCTGCCCGGACCGCTCCAGGAGAGCAGCCGCCCGGTGGCGGAAGCCTTCAACTCGCTCTTCGCGATGGTTCCCCGGACCACGGTGGCCTCGCTCTTCGCGTTTTTCGTGGGCTCCACGGTCAACGCCTGGATCATGAGCCGGATGAAGGTGGCCTCGCAGGGCCGGGGATTCGCCTGGCGCGCCATCGTCTCGTCGCTGGGCGGCGAGGTGGCCGACTCGCTCATCTTTTTCCCGGCGGTCTTCTGGGGCGTGCTGCCCCTGGGCGCCGCGCTGCAGCTGGCGGTGACGCAGATTTGCGCCAAAGTGCTCTACGAGGTGCTCGCCCTGCCGCTGACCGCCTGGTTCGCGCGCAGCGTCAAGCGTGCCGAAGGGATCGACACCTTTGACACGAATATTAAGTATAATCCATTCAGAATCAGCGACTTTTAACAACATGGACAGAGAACGGGACGATCTGCAGGCCCTGGGCCGCAAGACCGAGTACAGCCAGGACTACAACCCCGAGGTGCTCGAGACCTTCGAGAACCGCCATCCCGGGAACGACTATTGGGTGCGTTTCAATTGTCCGGAGTTCACGACCCTGTGTCCGATCACGGGCCAGCCGGACTTCGCGGAGATACGCATCAATTACATCCCCGACCGCCGGATGGTGGAGAGCAAGAGCCTCAAACTCTATCTCTTCAGTTTCCGCAGCCACGGCGACTTCCACGAAGACGTCGTCAACACCATCATGAAGGATCTCATCGCCCTGATGGACCCCAAATACATCGAGGTCACGGGCTTCTTCACCCCGCGAGGCGGCATCTCCATCTACCCCTACGCCAACTACGGCCGTCCCGGCACGAAGTACGAGGTCCTCGCCGGGCAGCGCTTCGCTACGCACGAGTAATCCGTCATTCCGGCCTTGCACCGGAATATTTTTGTATATTTGTTCCTGACAAGTCAACAATCAGCCAAGTATATGAAGAATTACTTTGACCTTTCCGGACGCGTCGCCGTAGTGACGGGCGCGTCCACCGGCCTGGGCCTGCAGATGGCCAAGGCTTTCGCCAGCCAGGGCGCCAACCTGGTCCTCCTTGCCCGCCGCATGAACCTCCTCGAAGAGAACGCCAAGGCGCTCAAGGAGGAATTCGGCGTGGACGCCCTTCCTTTCGCCTGCGATATCACCGACACCGAGCGGGTGAAGGCCGCCGTGGCCGCCACGATGGAGCATTTCGGCCGCGTGGACATCCTGGTCAACAATGCCGGTACGGGCTCCATGGCTCCGGCCGAGCAAATCTCCGACGAACAGTTCAAGCGCGAGCTGGAGATCGACCTCTTCGGTTCGTTTGTCTGTGCCCGCGAGTTCGGCAAGGAGATGATCAAGGCCGGCTACGGCCGCATCATCAACATTGCCTCGATCTACGGTCTGGTAGGCAATCTGTTCCTCGGCTCAGCGCCGTACCATTCCGCCAAGGGCGGGGTTGTCAACATGACCCGCGCGCTCGCAGCCGAGTGGGGCAAGTACGGGATCACGGTCAACAGCATCTGCCCGGGCTACTTCTACACGGAGTTGTCCACGGCCACCCTCGAGACAGAGGAGTTCAAGGCGCTCGCCCAGCGAAGCATCCCGATGGGCCGTTACGGCAATGCCGGGGAGCTCGACACCGCCGCACTCTTCCTCGCCTCGCCGGCCTCGACCTACGTCACCGGCCAGAACATCGCCGTGGACGGCGGTTACACCTGTATCTAATCCAACCCTCAAAATAACCAAAGGGCCGCGTTGCGTTTGTAATGCGGCCCTTTTTCCTTACAAATCGGAAGCGATGGTACGCCACTAATTGTCATTTATTAATTAACCGGATACTATAATTGCCCTGGGAACAAAATTCGTAGTTAAATATCAATTAGTTACGAAATAATTTTTATTAATCAATTTTTTGACTATCTTTGTCACCCGGTGCCTCCCGGTCCCCGACCGGATGACGGGAGAGCCTTGATGAGTTAGTTAGTTGTGTATTATTGGTTAGAAGATCCGTATGTTCGATTTGGAGACCGTCAAGTCCTTCTATGAGGGCTATGGAGAGCGGGTAGCGGCCGTCCGGCGCTTGCTGGGCAGGCCGCTGACGTTGTCGGAGAAGATCTTGTATTCCCACGTGTTCGACCCCTCTGCCCTCCGCCCGCTGAAGCGGCTGGAGGACTTCGGCGAGTTCCGTCCCGACCGCGTAGCGATGCAGGATGCGACGGCGCAGATGGCGCTGTTGCAGTTCATGAGCACGGGCCGCGAGGCCGTGAGCGTGCCGACCACGGTCCACTGCGATCATCTCATCTGCGCCCGGAAGGGCGCGGAAGCGGATCTGGCGGAGGCGCAGAAGGCGAATGCGGAGGTCTATGACTTCCTCGCTTCCGCCGCCGCCCGCTACGGCATCGGTTTCTGGAAGCCGGGTGCCGGCATCATCCATCAGATCGTCCTGGAGAACTATGCCTTCCCGGGCGGCATGATGGTCGGGACGGACTCCCATACACCCAATGCGGGCGGCATGGGCATGTTGGCGGTCGGCGTGGGCGGCGCCGATGCGGTGGATGTGATGACGGGCATGCCCTGGGAGCTCCGGATGCCGCGCATCATCGGCGTGCGCCTGACCGGCTCGCTCAAGGGCTGGGCCACGCCCAAGGACGTCATCCTCAAGCTCGCCGGCATGTTGACCGTCAAGGGCGGTACCAACGCCATTCTTGAATATTTCGGCCCCGGCACGGAGAACCTCTCCTGCACCGGCAAGGCCACCATCTGCAATATGGGCGCCGAGGTCGGCGCCACGAGTTCCATCTTCCCCTACGGGGTGCACATCGCGGAGTATCTTATGGCTACGGGCCGGCGGGAGGTCGCCGCACTGGCGTCTTCGATGTGCTGCGAGCTGCGAGCGGACGACGCCGTGGTCGCGCACCCCGAGCAGTACTACGACGAAGTCGTGCAGATCAACCTGTCCGAGCTGGAGCCGTATATCAACGGCCCGTACACGCCGGACGCCGCCTGTGCGCTGGGCGGGATCAAGGACCGCCAGGCGCGCGAGCATTTCCCGCAGCAGGTGGAGGTGAGCCTGATCGGCTCCTGCACCAATTCCTCCTATCAGGACCTGGCCTGTGCCGCCTCCGTGGCCCGCGCGGCGCTGGATGCGGGCTTGCAGCCCAAGGCCAGGCTGCTGGTGGTGCCCGGCAGCGCGCAGATCCGCGCCACGGCGGGACGGCCTGCTCGATTCCCTGCGGGAGGCCGGCGCGACCGTGATGGCGAACGCCTGCGGCCCTTGTATCGGCCAGTGGGAGCGCGAGACGGACGACCCGACGCGCCCGAATACCATCATCACGAGTTTCAACCGCAATTTCGCGAAGCGCGCCGACGGCAACCCCGAGACGCGCGCCTTCATCACCTCTCCGTCGATGGCGGTGGCCCTCGCCTTTGCCGGCCGGCTGGACTTCGATCCCCGCTCGGAGACGGTGGACGGCGTGTGGATGCGCGCACCCCGCTGCCTCGAACTGCCCGCGCAGGGCTTCGTACCCGACACGTCGGGCTACGTGGCTCCGCAGCCCGGCAGCCCGGAGCCGGTCATTGCGCCCGACAGCAAGCGCCTGCAGCGCCTGGAGCCCTTCGCCCCGTGGGACGGCAAGGACCTCGCCGGTCTGCCGCTGCTGATCAAGGTCAAGGGCAAGTGCACCACGGACCACATCTCCATGGCCGGCCCGTGGCTGAAATACCGCGGCCACCTGGAGAATATCTCCGACAACCTGCTGATGGGGGCGACCGACGCCTTCACCGGCAAGTCCGGCCCCGTGGCGCCGCGCGCCCGGGCCCTGCGCGACGCCGGCCCCGGCAGCATCGTCGTGGCCGAAGACAACTACGGCGAGGGCTCCAGCCGCGAGCATGCGGCGATGGAGCCGCGCTATCTGGGCGTGCGCGTCGTACTCGCCAAGAGCTTTGCGCGCATCCATGAGACCAATCTGAAGAAGCAGGGCGTGCTCGCCCTGACTTTTGCCAATCCCACGGACTACGCCAAGGTCCGCGCCGGCGACAAGCTGGACGTCCTCTGCTCCGGTATCACGCCCGGCCATCCCGTCCCTGTGATAATCCAGCATGAAAATGGCGCGCAGGAGCGCATCCAGGCCCGCCACAGTTACACCCAGCAGCAACTCGACTGGTTCCGGGCGGGTTCTGCGCTCAACACCCTCACGTAGCCATGACCACGAAGACCAAGAAAGAATTCCTCATCTACAAGCTCTCCGAGGAGATGAAAGGGAGTACCCGGATGGACCCGGATCTCTTCAAGAAGCTGGATGTCAAGCGCGGCCTCCGCAACGAGGACGGCACCGGCGTGCTGGTCGGACTGACCAACATCGGCAACGTCGTGGGCTACGACCGCAAGAGCGACGGTAGCATCGAGCCCATCGATGGACGCCTCTATTTCCGGGGCTATGAGGTCAAGGACCTCGTCCATGCCATCATGGCCGAGAAGCGTTTCGGCTACGAGGAGATCTGCTTCCTGCTCCTGTCCGGCCGCCTGCCGGACGCGGAGGAGCTCCAGGCCTTCCAGGACCTGATCTTCGAGAACATGCCCCTGGAGCAGAAGACCATCCTGCACATCATCGAGCTGGAAGGGGACGACATCATGAACATCCTCGCGCGCAGCGTGATGGAGTTCTACACCTTCGACGAGAACCCGGACGACGTGTCCCGCGACAACCTGATGCGCCAGAGCATCGAGCTGATCTCGAAGTTCCCGACCACGATCGCCTACGCCTACAACATGTACCGGCACCACCATCACGGCCGCTCGCTGCATATCCGCGACGCCCAGCCGGGCCTGTCGCTGGCGGAGAATTTCCTCTATATGCTCAAAGGCTCCGACTACACGGCCCTGGACGCCCGCACGCTCGACCTGCTGCTCATCCTTCACTCCGAGCACGGCGGCGGCAACAACTCCACCTTCACCGTCCGCGTGACTTCGTCCACGGGCACGGACACCTTCTCTTCCATCGCGGCCGGCATCGGCTCGCTGAAGGGTCCCAAGCACGGCGGTGCGAACCTCAAGGTCTGCGACATGCTGGACTTCATGAAGAAGGATATCCGCGACTGGACGGACGAGGAGGAAATCGCCGCCTGCGTGCGACGCCTGCTCGCCAGGACGGCTTTCGACGGATCCGGTCTGGTGTACGGCATCGGCCACGCGGTCTATACCAAGTCCGACCCGCGCGCCGTCCTGCTGAAGGAAATGGCGTACGAACTTGCCGCCGAGAAAGGCCGGCTCGATGAGCTGGAATTCATGGAGCGCATCGAGAAAGTGGCCATCAAGACGATCTATGCCGTCAAGGGGAAGGGCAAGACGCTCTGCGCCAACGTAGACTTCTACTCCGGCTTCGTCTATGACCTGATCGGCATCCCGCGCGAGATCTACACGTCACTCTTCGCCATGGCCCGAATCGTGGGCTGGTGCGCCCACCGCAATGAGGAGCTCAACTTCGAAGGCCGCCGCATCATCCGCCCCGCCTACCGCTGCGTCACTGACGAGAAGCCCTACGTGGCGATGGAGGAGCGTTAAAGTCTTGGTGCGTTATCTGTCAAAATGGATTTGCGTGGTAGTCTTGAAAACATGATTTGATTCTTCATCATCAACAATGAAATTCAAGCTCAACGGAATTTCAAGGGTGATACAAAAGTCATCCGGCATGTCCTGTGGAATGGCATCAAATACGAAAGAAGCAATCGGAATCTTGCCCAGTTGTCTTTGCATGGAGAAACCGACATGCAGATAATCCCGAATATTCATACCAATTTCAGCTTTTCCAATATATTCAAACCTTGGGAAAGAGGCCAAAATCATATTTCTTGTATTGATTTCTTGCAAAACCACATGATCTGAAAGATCTGTGCCCGGAGTCTTGCCAAAAAGCATTTTGTCAGAAAAGACTTTTACTTCAGAAACGATTCCGGCTCGGAGTAAATTTGGACCATAAAACGTATGCATGAAGTCAGGATCTTTCGTAACTGATTCTTTAAAGTTGCTGAGATCAGAAGGATCTACCATTTCCTCCTCAAAGAGCCATGGATCGGCAGCTTCTGTGCCATATAGATAAAAAGCGAAGCTGCTCTTATCCGTCTCCTTTCCCAGAGTATGGAACATATCGATATTATTCCATTGCGTAAGTCCGAATGATATGGACCGGGGCGATTCTATGGTGAAAACGTCCAAACCTGTTAACGGACCCATTTTGCATGATATGAGCGGCAGACCTGATACACTGATGATGAATATCCGGCACAGCACTTTTTTTACGGTATTATTCGAAATCATAAATCATTTTTCTTTGGAACAAAAAGTTGTAGTCCTCATTTACATTCCAGGCTCCATTTGGAGAAAATAGCACATCATCTCCAGAGTAGGCCCCCCATCCCCAATTAAAACCAACCATCATCAGTTCTTGAGTTGTAGTTGAAAGTACTGTATAGTTGTCGGGAGGAAGTGGATGTGGTAAATCAGGGAAATCGTAGATAAATGTATAGACTGTATAATATCTTGTTACTATTTGAGTGCACCTGTCCGCTATAAAACAATGTCCTGCGAACCAAGGGATGAAATCCAACAGGGGATCGTATGTGTATGCTGAAACTATGACAGGAATCCTTTTGTTAATACTATTTTTCAAGAGTTCGCTATTGTAGTTTGTACGGGTACAGGTCAATCCATAAGGTAAAAAAACATCATCAGGAAGATCAGCATCATCGGCACCTGAACCTTCATTATCGTATTCAATTAATAGTTTTGCTCCAATATCGGATATGAGTAATGATGCATATCCTTGCGGATCTCCAGTTGGATACATAGATTCCCAAGTGTAGGATGTGAAGTCGTAGAATGTGCTCGAATAATTCCCAACTGTGCCCAAGCATGATCCGGCGGAGGGGCTGTACTGCGGTTTGCCTAATTTGTTGTGAAGATAAAACATCTCTTGGGCGGCAGCTATAGGGACACATCCTGCAGGAGCTCTTTGTCCCGACCCGTCAGACTTTAACGGACAATACTGATTGAAAGGGGAATCTTGCCCCCAATGGGTTGTTAGAAGATGTCCCGTGTCCTCAGGAGTGCCATCGTCATGGTACTGATAAAATACTTCCCAATGTCCCGAGTCATATACGACGGGCGCCACTTTTGTTTCTGGAGTTTGAAAAAGACTGATATAATCAGGGGCGGCAGTAACCATCAACCAAAACTCCAAGCAGGAATCCTCTTGAGTACAAGGAAACTCCATATTTTTATAGTAATCTTCTTCAAAATGTCTTCTGTAGTAAATATCTTCGCTCAGACCAGTAATCCAAGCTTTCATACTTGGGTTCAGGGCCTCATATTCAAAATCGCCATACTCGGATTTTCCCAGAATAATGGGTCCTCTTTTGTCGGACGAAATCATATCCCAGCCATTTTCATATTCAATGATGTAGTAGGAGATTTCGTCTTTATATGGAATTGTTTCGACATGGGTAACTTTCCCACGTTTAGGATCTGTTTCTCCAACTTCCAGGAAATTTATGTAAGAATTAATGTCTCTCTCGGTTACTGAATAATCAGAAATCCCTCGAATAAGGGAGGCCTTTGTGTCTTGGTTACCTGATAGAGTATCTATCCCAGCTTCTAATAATGGCGGGGAATACAGCGTTTTGGTGCAACTAATAATTAGAAGAAGACCGATGAGCAGACACTTATTTTGCATAACGTAACAATTTTCAATAGGTCCTTAAATATAAGAATTATAATGACAATCTTGTTCTAATTTTGCATTTTTTAACCTGAATTATTCATAGAAAAAGGCGAGATTTCCTTGTAACCATTTGGTAATCAGGAAAATAAGTGTTATGTTTGTAAAGCAAAAAAAAAACATTTATCATCTCGCCATGGACAAAGGTACAACACCTGCCGCTGATTTCCAAACGGAAAACCTTCTTTTTGACCTCGAACCCGTATCCGGGAAGAAAGTTACTGCCGATTTCACTGCTCCGGCGCTATCCTTCTTCGGTGGGTTGGCCCTGCTCCGGGAGTATGAGGGCACCGCAAAAATCCTCGATAGAATCACCTCTTGCCTGCATGATAACCGCAATCCGAAATTCATCGTTCATCCTCTTGCGGAGATGATTCGCCAGCGAGTGTTCCAGATTGCCGCCGGATACGAAGATGCTGATGACTGCGACCGTTTCCGGGGTGACAGCATCCTGAAAATGTGCTGCGGACGCCGCCCTGAGGATGAAATTGACCTCTGTTCTCAGCCGACCATGACCCGCGAACGGGTCTTCATCCTGCAGCGATTGCGACATCTGCCTGCCGCCTGACACGCAAAAATGGTTCATGACAACACGCTTCACGCCCACTGGGCGAAGCACTGCTGCACTCGGAAAAGCCGAGAATAGCCCGGATCGGCGCAATGTGACGCTGAAATCCTCCCTGGGGAGATCAATCAGGTGCATCCAGAATGGCAAAACCGGGAAAATCTGTGTGGCTCCGGGTGCCGGTAACGGGGCTATTCCACAATTAAGCTACCGGAATGGTCGCACTATGAATAATACAGGTTAGGGTAGGGGTGTAATAGCAACTTAACCTGCCATGCGGTTCGCAGAGGGATTGATTTTGCTTTCATTAAGGGTTGGATTGTGACAACCTGATGCTCCGCCGCATCATCCGCCCCGCCTACCGCTGTGTCACTGACGAGAAGCCCTACGTGGCGATGGAGGAGCGAAATATTTGATTCAGAAGTTACATATTTATGAAATTATTGCTATTTTTGCCAAAAAAGAAAAATGCAACAATACATGGATATCAAAATGCTTCGGAAAGGCCGGAACATGACCCAGGAGCAGGTGGGAATTTTGGCCGGGATGAGCAAATCACAAGTATCCAGGATGGAAAAAGGCGAACTCGGCAGTCCGGAGACCTACGAGCGTGTCCTCGCGGCGCTGGGTTATCGGGCGATTGTCACGCTGGAGGATCTCAGAACGGGTCAGGCCCTGGATCGGGGGCAGATTCTCTCTCTATTACAAGTTTACTATACATGCAACAAAGATAAGTTCGGTATAGAAAAGATCGGTCTCTTCGGCAGTTTCGCCAGGAATGAGGCGCGGCCGGACAGTGATGTGGACATCCTGATCTCGCTGGAGAAGCCGGACCTTTTCACTTATTCCATCATTACCCGTCAGCTCGAGACCGTTTTCGGGAGGAAGGTTGATCTGATCTCCGCCAAGTCGATACTCAAAGACAGTTTTCGGAATAATCTGGAAAAGGAGGTCGTCTATGTTGTCTGAAAAAGAACGGGTCGTTTCTCTTTTGGAAGACGCCCTGAAAGAGATGGACCTTCTCGGGAAAATGTCGGCGGACATTCATTGTCCGGAAGATTTTGTCACGAGCTTGTCGGGACTTACCGCCTTCCGGGCTTGCGGGATGAGCCTTCAGTACATCACGGAGATTTTTGACAAAATCAGGAATATATGCGGCAGAAAATTCTTTCAGCCCTATGCAGGCATCCCTTGGGATGCCGTCTTCGGCATGCGGAATTTCCTTTCTCACGAATACGGTGATGTGGACGCAGAAGGCATCTTCAATACGGTCAAAAACAATATCCCGGATCTTTTTCAGGTTACGGGACAGATCCTTTCCGATATGCAATCCGCATAGTTGAAGGCGGCTCTTGCCCGTTGTTGGACGTATTAGTCCATCCCGATATCGGCCTTGAGCCGGCGGATGGCCTGTTCGGCGTCGCCGCCGGCCTCGTCCAGCAGGGAGACGAAGCGGCTGCCGATGATGCCGCCGGAGGCTGCGGAGCAGGCGGCGTCGAAGGTCTGCTTGTTGCTGATGCCGAATCCGACCATGCGCGGGATGCGCAGATGCATGTCGGCAATGCGCTGGAAATAAGCCTGTTTC
>CAJOMY010000039.1:0-11931 GCA_905235775.1 uncultured Bacteroidales bacterium
ACCTCAATATTGACAAAGAACTTGACGGGTTCTATGAACCCACGTTGTTTGATTTTTAACTTTTAACTTCGTCCACAACTTTTAGTGGACAGCAATGAACAACCAACGCCATACAAACTATGATCCGAAAATCAATCCTGTTGTCCGCGACCCTGTTGCTGGCGGCGGCGACGTGTGCGGCCCGGTCGCTCCCCGATCGCTACTCCCCTTATCAATACAGCCACCGCTGGTATATTTCATTCCAGGCCGGGCCTGTCCTGTCCGCGACACAGCACATGGACTCGTTCTGGAAGAACGGGAAAGGTTTCGACGCCCTCTCCTGGCACGGGGCGCTCGCCTTCGGCTACAACTTCACGGACGCCTGGGACCTGCGCGTCTCCGGCGTCTACGGGTACAACGCCGGCGCGCTCTCCCCTTACCAGGGCTTCTACCCCTACCGCTTCCATGCCGCCCATCTGTTCGCCGACATGATTCTCAACTACAACGCCCTGGCCGAGTACAACGTCCCCTTCAATTTCAAGACTTACATCGGTCTCGGCGCTGCCTGCACCTTCGGTTTCAGCCATCTCCTGCATCCGTACCAGGTGCTGGATTCGCCCAATCTGTCCCCTGCCGTCCGCATCGGCGCGATCTTCGAGTACGACTACAAGCGTGGATTCGGATGGTTCGCGGACCTCGGCGTGGAGGCCTTCAACGACTGGTACAACGGCCACGAGTCCGACAATTTCCCGCTGGACATGGGCCTCAAGCTCTCGCTGGGAGTCATCTATCATTTTCCGCTAAAATAAGGAGAGCCTACGGAAACGACCAACTACAGCACCAGGCGCGTCGCCAAGAACACGCTGATCCTCTACGGCCGGATGTTGCTCATCCTGCTGATCGGGCTCTACACCAGCCGGGTCATCCTCAATGTGCTCGGCGTCGAGGATTTCGGCGTGTACGAAGTGGTGGGAGGCCTGGTCAGCTTGTTTTCCATACTCTCCTCCTCCCTGTCATCCGCCATCAGCCGCTTCATCACGTTCTCGCTGGGGAAGAAAGACCCGGAGGAGTCAGCAAAAGTGTATTCCGCCGCTGTTACTATCCAGATTTTGATGGCGGTTGTCATCTGCATCCTGGTTGAAATTCTCGGCGTTTGGTATCTGTATCACAAGATGAATCTTCCGGCAGGCAGGATTGATGCGGCCTACTGGGTCCTGCAAAGTTCCATTCTCATCTTCCTTTTGGGACTGATCAATGTTCCCTTCGACGCAGAGATCGTGGCACACGAAGACATGAAGATCTATGCCTATCTCTCTGTCCTGGATGCCGTACTCTCTTTGCTGATTGCCCTGAGTCTTCGCTATTTCCTGGCAGACAAGCTGATTGTCTATGCCGTGCTCGCAACGTTGTCCTGCCTGCTGATGCGCATCCTGTACATCTTCTATTGCAAACGACACTACGCGGAATGCCATTTCACAATGGTCCGGGACAGGCGCTTATACAAGGAGTTGGGATCTTTTGCCGGCTGGCTGCTTCTGGGCGAGGGCTCCTGGATTCTCAACCAGCAGGGTGTCACCCTGTTGGTCAACGCTTTTTTCGGCGTTACCATGAATGCGGCCCGGGGCATCGCTACCAGAATCTACGGACTTGTAAATAAATTCTCCGCAAACTTCATGACGGCATTGACGCCCCAGATCACGAAAACCTATGCGGAGGGAGACCTGGACTCCCTGCACAAATTGGTCTTCCGCGGCACCAAACTGTCATACTACCTGATGCTGCTGCTCGCAATCCCCGTTTTGATTGAGGCTCCGGTTATTCTCCGGATCTGGCTCAAGATTGTTCCGGATCACGCCATACAGTTTGCACGCCTGACGGTCGTTTCCGCTTTGATCATTACCCTCGGGACCCCGCTGGTCAAGGCGCAGTTGGCCACCGGGGACATCAAGAAGTATCAGATTGTCGTCAGCGCATATTCCCTCAGCGTTTTCCCGTTGACCTGGATTGCCTTCAAATGCGGTCTCCCCGCCGAGTGGTCCTATCATATCTTCAATATAATCTATTTCATCATTCTGTTTGTCAGGATTCACTTGATCAAAGACCTGATCCGCTTGCCATGGAAGGAATTCGTGAAGGACGTTTATTTGCGCATATTGGTTGTCACACTGGTCTCTTGTCTGCTTCCGCTGGGTCTTTGCAGGATCCAGGCCGATTCCGTGTGGAGGCTCATCGAGATCACGATCCTCAGCACCGTCTCCGTTTGTGCAGCGGCGTACACCATCGGTTTGAACAAGGGCGAGAAAAAACAAGTCCTGGAATATACCAAACGTTTTCTACACCGTAAAGCCGTCCCCCTGGCATGATTTCCATTTCCGACAAGGCTGACTGTTGCGGATGCCAGGCATGCTTTGAAGCCTGTCCGGCCCACTGCATTTCCATGACCGCCGACAACGAAGGATTCCGTTATCCTGGCGTTGACATTTCATCGTGCATAGATTGCGGGCTTTGCGAGAAGGTCTGCCCGCTGCTGCACAGCCAAGTCGCCGACAAGCCCCTGGCCTGCTTTGCCGCCTCATCCGGAGATATATCAACCCGTCTGCAGAGTTCATCCGGAGGCATCTTCTCGCTGTTGGCACAGTCCGTCATCGATCGGAAAGGGGTTGTCTTCGGAGCACGTTTTGATGAAAGCTTCTCGGTTATACACGCTTATACCGAATCCATGGACTGCCTTTCGCCTTTTCGAGGGAGCAAATACGTCCAGAGCGACCTGTACGGCGCCTATTCCCAAGTGCAGGCATTCCTCCGGGAGAAACGGACGGTCCTGTTCTCGGGCACGCCCTGTCAGATTGCGGGGCTGCGCGGTTTTCTGCGAGGGGCGGAAGACGAAAACCTGTTGCTGGTCTCCGTTGTCTGTCACGGGGTTCCCAGCCCCCGTGTCTGGAAGGATTATCTGGCCAGCATCACACAGGGGACCGTTCCGACAGATGTCAACATGCGCAACAAGGATCAGGGCTGGAATAACTTCCGGATTAACGTTCGCCACGACAGCCTGTTGATTCATGATAAACCACACGGGGAAGACCCCTACATGAATGCCTTCCTGAGCAACTTGACGCTCCGTCCTGCCTGTTACGCGTGCCGGTTCAAAGGCGCTCCGGGCAGCGACCTTACGCTCGGCGACTATTGGGGCGTGGAAAATATCCATCCGGACCTGTCGGACGACCAGGGTACGTCATTGATCCTGGTGCATAGCGAGAAAGGCCGGCAGTTTCTCTTGAATCTGGATCTGGAACTGACGGAAAGCCGCTATGAGGATGCGCAAAAAGGGAACCCTTGCTTAGAACATTCCGCCCCCATGCCTGAAAACAGGGCCCGTTTCTGGAAAAGCTACAGCCGTCACGGCGTCCGCACGCTGGAGGATTTCACAAGGGCGCGCTGGACGCCCGGAAGACTTCTGGCCGGAGTACGGAACCGGATTCGCAGAATGATATGAGAATCTGTATCCTGACACAACCTATCCGGTCAAACTACGGCGGTATCCTTCAAGCCTATGCGCTTCAAAAAACCCTGAAGGATATGGGACACGATGTCACGACGCTTCTCTTCCATCCACCTATATCCTGGGTCCCGTCCGGAATCCGGAAATATCTATTGACGGGGCGTCGGTTCCTGGCCAAATACATCAAAGGCAACAAGGACATTGTTTACTGCAACCCTGACAGGCAGACCCGCTTTGCATACCGGGAGATGGACCGGTTCATTTCCGAACACCTGAGTTGTCTGGAAGCCAGGACGCCGCTCTCGCTCCAGGATCTTCCGGCCTTCGATGCCTTCGTGGTCGGAAGCGATCAGGTCTGGCGGCCAGCCTATTCTCCCTGGCTTCCGGATTTCTATCTCGACTTCCTGGGGGATGCTCCCGTCAAACGAATTGCGTATGCGGCATCCTTTGGTGTCGACAAATGGGAAGCGGATGAACAAATGACCGCGAGGATCCGCCCTTTGGCACAGAAGTTCGACGCCATCACCGTTCGGGAAGAGTCGGGCATCAGCCTTTGCGAGAAATATCTCGGTGTTGACGCTGTCACCATGCCAGACCCGACCTTGCTCCTGCAGGACTCGGACTACTTCTCCCTGTGCCAGCCGGCCACCGGCGAGCAAAAACCCTACATCGCCACTTACATGCTGGACAGAGAGGACAGCTTGCTTCACTTTGCCGACCGGATGTCGAAGCGGCTGGGCATACCGGTCAAGGACATCGGAGAGATCAACTGGGCGAAATGCGCTGATTCTCCTGCCGAGTGGATCAAGTGTATAGCTGGCGCATCGCTCGTACTCACGGACTCCTTTCACGGAACGGTGTTTTCGCTTCTCTTCAAGCGGAATTTTTTCTCAATCGTCAATCACGCACGAGGAGCATCACGATTTGAATCTTTACTGGATTTTGTCGGCCTGCGCGAGCATTTGGTCGACCGTTGCGATCTGGAAAACTTCGACCCTGACCTGACGGATATAGACTATTCACCTGTCTCCCGGTCCCTTGCCGCCCTGCGTCAAAAAGGACTTCAATTCCTACAGACCCTCTGACCCGGATTCGGATATAAAACATATATTTTCATGACCCCCAAAGAGATACTGCTCGAATGGTGGATTCGTCCGGAGATGTACTACATCAAGCGCTACCTGCGTTTCCTCCGGAAAGAAGAGAAGTTCACCTTCGACCGGCCCAACAAGTTGCTCTGCTTCTGGTACCGCGGGCGCAAAAACCGTCTGGGCTCCAGGCTGGGTTTCATCATCAGTGCCGGCTGCTTTGGCGAAGATCTGCACCTGGAGCATTTCGGATCCGTGATCGTGAATCCCAAGGCGCGCATCGGCAAGGGGTGCATCATCCACGGCAACTGCTGCATCGGCAGCGACGGCGGCTATCCCGATGACTCCCCCGTCATCGGGGACAACGTGGATATAGGCCAGAACGCCCAAATTATCGGCGGGATCCGAATTGCTGACGGTGTCCGTATTGGCGCCGGCGCCGTGGTCGTCAAGGATATCCTGACACCCGGAGTGACCGTAGTCGGAGTTCCGGCCCACGAGATTCATCCAGGCGAATGAAACCGGCCATTTCCATCATCGTTCCGGCCTACAACGCCGCGAAATCCCTTCAGAGATGCCTGGACAGCATTACTGCCCAGAGTTTTGGAGATTTCGAAGTGATTCTCATTGACGACGGGAGCACGGACGGGACGGGAGAACTGGCAGATGCCTACGCCGCCCGGGATGAGCGTTTTGTCGTGTTGCATAAAGCCAATGGAGGTGTCGCAGCGGCCCGGCAGGACGGCTTGGACCATGTTCGCGGAGAATACACGCTCTTCATCGACGCGGACGATTACGCGGATCCCTCCCTGCTGCAAAAGATGTATCATTCAGCCAGCGAGAATCATTCGGACATGGTCATCTGCGACTTCAAGCTGATCCGTCGGCCGAATCAGATTGAGTACTGGAACCAGCGTCCGGTTTCCCTGGACAGGAAGAGCCTGATCGGCGCCATGTTTTACTTTTGTGCCCTGTGGAACAAACTGATCCGCACCCGTTGTTATCGGGAAAACCCTGTCAGATTCGCCGAAGGAATCAACGCGGGAGAGGACCAGCTCTTCATCCTGAGGGTTTTGGCCCGGAACCCCTCTTTCCGCGTCTCGTATGTCGGAGAAGCCCTGTACTTTTATGATCTCACCCAAAACGGAGATTCCATCAGCAATACCGGAGTCAGCGCAGAGCAACGTCTGCTTCCCATCGTACTTTTCTCGCAGGAGTTTGATATCTCTTCCGTACAGGCAGCCTATGACCAGGCAATCCTGCATATTGCGTACGATTATCTACGCAGACCTGACCTTTGCCCGCATTTTCGGGCTACATTCGCCCCTTATGCACGGAACTTCCGCGCGGCCCGAGGACTCCCTTTCCATGTGAAAGCGCGGGTTCTCCTTCACTTGACAATGCCATCCAAATGATATGATTCCCAAAATCATTCATTACTGCTGGCTCAGCGATGACCCGAAACCGGAAGTGATCCGGCACTGCATGGCCAGCTGGCAAAAGTATTTACCCGACTTTGATATCCATCTCTGGGACATGCACAGTCTGGATTTCCAGTCCATTCCTTTTACCCGCGACGCGCTCGCTCATCGCAAATGGGCCTTTGTGTCCGATTACGTTCGACTGCATGCCCTCTACCATGAAGGAGGCGTATATCTTGACTCTGATGTACGCGTCTTCGGCAAGATTGACGAGCTGTTGGATTGTGATTTCTTCTCAGGGATGGAAATGCGGGATAAAGAGCACACGCAAATCTATTTGGAAGCGGCCATTATGGGAGCGGTCCCCGGCCATCCTTTCATCGGAGAGTGTCTCGACTTGTACCGGCAGCGTCCCTTCCTGGACGAGCACGGAGTACCGGACCTTACGCCCATCCCGACCATCCTGTCCGAGGTTCTTGAGCGGGAATATCACTGGCGTCGTGCCGATGAAACGCAGCATTTGCGGGACGGCATCACCGTTTACTCCACCAGCACCATCGCCAATACGAACTGCAGACGGTCCCGATCCGTCAAGCTATATCATTTCAACAGTCGTTCCTGGCAGCCCCAGAGCCTAAAAGAAAGAATCATCCGCATGATCAAAAGATCCTGCCGGCTCCTCCACGGGTAATCGCTCCCTTGCAATCCTCCCCTATGCGTCACGCCTGGCTTATCCTTGCCCACAATGAGTTCGCGGTCCTGCAGCATCTGGTTTCGCTCTTGGACGATGCGCGAAGCGATTTTTACCTGCATTTCGACGCAAAAGTGAAGGAACTTCCTTCCATCTCGGCAGAGAGAGGGCGATTGATCATTTTGAAGGACAGGATAGATGTCCGCTGGGGTACCGTGTCTCAACTTCAGGCAGAACTGCTTTTGCTGGAGACAGCACACCAGTCCGGGCCCTATGCCCATTACCATATTCTTTCCGGCGTGCACCTTCCTTTGAAACCCTTCAACGAACTGGTACAATTCTATGACGGACATTCCGGCGAGGAAATAGTCCGTTTCTGGCCGGAGGATGCGGGGGATGCCGATTTTAAGTTGCGCCGCTTCCACTTTCCGATCCAGAACTTCAAGAATCCCGTTCCCTGGCGGAGAAACTTATGCCAGAAGGCCTGGACAGCGGTCCTGAAAGTCCAGAAAGTCCTCGGCATCCGTCATTTAAGGTCTTGTTCCTTTTGGAAAACCGACCAGTGGCTGAGCGTTACCGAAGCTGCCTGTTCACATCTTGTACGTCATAAGGACAGTATCTTGAAAAAATACCGCCGGGCTTTCTGTCCGGATGAGTATTTTGTTGCATCAGAGCTATTGTCACATCGTGATAAGCCCTTCAAGTTCTACGATTGCCAGCAGCTTCTGTTCGTGGAATTTGACCGGGAAAGTCCCAAACTGATCCCGTTGAGCGAGCTTGAAACGCTTCGCAAAACGCCCTATTGGTGGGCCCGCAAATTTACCGGCAGAGATGCAGAAATTGTCAGGACCCATCACGGCGCCACCCGGACAGACCCATTCATTAAAATCATCCAGTAATTATGGGGCACCTCACCGATCGGCAGTCCGCGCTCATCAAAACGATGCGTTTCCCCTTGATCGTCCTTGTACTCTATGAGCACTCCGTACGGACCTACAATGCTCCGATCAGGCTATCCCTGGACAGCGCCAATCTTTTCCACTTCTTCACGGAAATGATCTCGCACTTCCTCTGTCCGATCGCCGTGGCCTGGTTCTTCTTCTTCTCGGGTTTCCTGTTCTACCACAACCTGCAGGAAGATGAATACGGCTGGGGATGGGCCACACGGAAATGGAACCGCCGGGTCCATTCGATACTGATCCCGCACCTCTTCTGGAACCTGCTCAATGTGCTGATGGTTCTGCTGGTCACGTGGATTTTCAACCGGATTGGCATCATCATCAACAGCGACCAGATGGTCGTCGTACGGAAAGGTCTCCTCTTCTGGTTCATCTCGGGTCCCATCGATTTCCCGTTGTGGTATCTCCGGGACCTGATCATCCTGTCTCTTCTGGCCCCGGCGTTCTATTACCCTGTCAAGAAATGGCCGTGGATCTCCCTGGCTGTCATCCTGATTCTTTATATTGCGTCTTTCAAAATCGATTTCTTCCTTTTCCCGAACTTCTCCCTCTTCAGTCTGGGAGCCTGGATGAGTATCCGGAAGGACAATTTCGTCGTCATCTGCCGCAGGATCAAGTACCCCGCCGCGGCCATGGCGTTTTTCCTTCTGCCGGTTGCGACCTTCTTCCACGGCAGCCAATATGAATACGATACCTTCTTCCGCCTGCTCTTCATTCCGTCCGGAATGATCACTTTCCTGAATCTCTGCGACAAGCTGTATGACGTCGACTGGCACCGCAACCTGATGCTGAAACTGACCGAAACGGTCTTCTTCATCTATGCCGCACACGAAATCTATATTCTCGGATGGACGAAGGGACTGTTCCTTCGTATCTTTGGGCAGACCCTGGCGGCCAGATGGATCTCCTACCTGTTCGTCCCGGTCGTGACACTGGCCGTCTGTCTGGCACTGTTCTATCTGCTGAAGCGCATTATGCCCCGGACGCTGTCGTTCGCCTGCGGCTGGCGCACCGTACATTCAGAATCTTATTCGAAATACGAGCAGAAGTATCTATGATCCCCCTCGCCATCGCCTTCACGCCCAACTACTTCGTCCAGGCGGCCACCCTGCTCCGCTCGGTGCTGGATGCCTGCCCCGGGGGACGCTTCCGCGTGATCTGCCTGCTGTCCGAAAACATCCCGGACCGGATGAAGGACAAACTGGCCTGGCTCGACGAAGTGCGGCTTTCGCTGGAGTTCATCCCCCTGTCGGGCCGCCTGGAGGGCATCTACATCGATCCGCGCTACACCGAGGCTGCCTCGCTGCGGCTGCTGCTGCCGGAGTTGCTTCCGGAGCTGGACCGCATCCTGTATCTCGATTGCGACATCATCGTCCGGCAGGACCTGGCCAGGCTCTGGGACGAAACGGACCTGGGCGACAACTACCTGGCCGCCGTTTACGAGGCCGCCATCGAGGGGCAGGCGGAGCGCTTCCGCGCCCTGGGCTGCGACCCGGCCCGGTACTTCAACTCCGGCTTCCTGCTGATGAACCTGGAACAGATGCGAAAAGAGAAAGTGTCCGAAAGGCTGCTTGAAGCCTGCCGCGTCCCTTATCTGGAGTTCCCGGACCAGGACGCGCTCAACCAGGTCTGCCAGGGGCGCGTGCTACCGCTCAGCCCGCTCTACAACAGCATCCGGACCTTCTTCATCCCGAAGTACAAAGCCGACTTCGTCCGGCAGTACAGCGAGGAACTCTGGCACCGGGTGCAGCGCGAGGCCACCATCCATTACACCGGCGGCAAGCCCTGGGACCTCTTCACCGTCCAGTTCGGCGCCTGGTGGCGGGTGTACGACCGCCTGCCCGGCGAGATCCGGGCGGAATGGCAGCCCGGGCGGATGGCCCGCTTCTGGAAGTTCTACCGCACACCCCCGGGACGCGTCGTGGATCTCATCCGGGATATTAAGCAGCATCTTAGATGAAACACGCCTATCTCATCCTTGCGCACCACGAATTCGGGTTGCTCCAGACGCTGATCGACTGTCTGGACGATGCGAGAAACGACATCTACGTACACATCGACAAGAAGGTCAAGACGCTTCCGGACCTGCACGCTGACCAGGCCGGGCTGAATCTCCTGGAAGGGCGGATCGATATCCGCTGGGCGGACTACTCGATGGTCGAGGCAGAGTTCGCGCTTTTCGAAGCAGCGCACAGGAAGGGCCCTTACGCCTATTACCACCTGCTTTCCGGTGTGGATCTGCCGCTCAAGACGCAGGACTACATCCACAACTTTTTTGCGGAGCACCAGGGCCAGGAATTCATCGGTTATACCTTGAAAGAGATGACGCCGGAGATCTCCCGCAGAATGCAGCGATGGCACCTTTTCCCGCGGCACTTCAGCCGAAAGAGAAATGTTTACAGTGCGTTTCGGAGCATTTTCCTGCGCATTCAGGAAATCCTGGGGATCAAAAGGAACCGCCAGACGGTTTTCACCAAAGGCTCCCAGTGGGTCAGCATTACCGAGGAAATGGTGCAATATGCCCTGAGCCGGCAGGCATGGGCCCGGAAGACCTTCACCCATACCTTCGTCCCGGACGAATGCCTGATGCAGACCCTCTGCCAGGAATCCCCTTTCCGGGAGAAGCTCCATAGCACCCTCTCTGACGGAGAAGGCTGCATGCGGGCCATCGGCTGGCGCGACGACGAGTTGATCGACTGGTGTGCCGACGATTATCAAACGCTGGCTGAATCCACTGCGCTGTTTGCCAGGAAATTCAACAGCACGGACCGGGCATTCATCGAGCGGATCGCCCGTCTTTCCAAGCACCTGTAATTGATTCTTCTGCCTCCCATGTCAAACACACGCATCTATTCTGTTGACTGGCTCAAGGGCGTGATGATTTTCATCATTGTCGCATACCACTCATCCTTTTCGCAGGGATTCCGCGGTTACCTCGGCGTTGATGTATTCTTCTTTATTTCCGGCTATTTCCTGATGTCAAGCTTTCTGCGGAAGCCTGCTACGGCTGTTCAATACACCTGGGCCCGCATCAAGCAGACAGCGGCGCCCTATCTTATCTGCATTCTGCTGGCAGCTGCACTCTTGTTGATTCACCTGATCGCGACTGCAGGCAGCTATGACACGCTCATCGACAGCCTGGGGAAGATTTTCTCCGCCACCGTTTTCGCGAGTGAATTCGGCGGCGAATTTACGCGCGCATATTTCATAATCGCGTACTGGTTTTTAAGCGTTCTGGTCATCTGCTCCTTTATCCTGTATGCGATGCTTCAATATAGTGAACGCCTGTCCACGACGCTCCTGTTCCCGATTATCGTCCTGTTCGGGTATAATGCCCTTTTCAGCGACGCACCGTCCCTGAACACCTTATCCAGGATTGGCCCGCTCGGAGCACCCTTGATCCGAGGGCTCTATGAAATGGCCGCCGGCGCCATGATCTGCCACATTTATGTCCATCATCATTCCAGCATCGAGAAGAGGGCAACCCTGATCAATATGCTGGGGGTAATCTCCTTTATCCTGTTTTCTGCGCTCTTGTTCACGAAGGAACCGTTGGACAAATACACGATCGTCACCATCCCCTGTTTCCTCCTCGCAGCCGTAATCGACCGGTCCTGGTTAAATGCTGCGCTCTGCAAAATCCATGGTGGGCTGATTGCAAGGATGGGGCGCTATACACTATATATATACTGTATTCACGGGCCTGTACAGTCCCGTGTCTACTGGCTTAACGACCACCTCCTGCATAACACGCTGGATGGCATTCATCTGTTTCTTGTGGAATTGATCGCAGTTGCGGTCGCCTCCTTCGTGTTTTATCACATATGCCAGTTTGCTGTTCGCATCACCAAGAATCGTGAGAATCAGCCTGATCATACCCGTCTATAACGCCGGGAAGACCCTCCCGGCCACGTTGGAGAGCATCCGCACGCAGCGCTTCCGCGACTTCGAAGTGATCTTCGCGGAAGACGCCGGCACGGACAGCTCCGCGGCCCTGTTGGAGCGCTTCTGCGTAGAGAGCGGTCTGCCGTGCAAGCTGCTTCGCGCCGAGGAGAACGGGGGCGCTGCCGCAGCACGAAACCACGCGCTGGAAGTCGCCGAAGGCGAGTATCTGGCCTTCGCGGATGCGGACGACCTGATGGATCCGGGTATGTTGGAACAGGCAGCTGCCGCAGTGAGTGCTTCCGAAAGGATTATTGACATCGTGGGCTGGGACTGGACACTCGGGCTCAACCAGGATGGCCGTTATATGCGGCAGGCTGATTACACGACGCCGACCGGGGCGCTGCATAAC
>CAJOMY010000039.1:11963-17055 GCA_905235775.1 uncultured Bacteroidales bacterium
GTTCGACAACTTCATCGGGCGGCGCGAGCTGATTGAAAAGAACGGCATCCGCTTCATCCCGCGGGCCGATATCGGCGAGGACATGCAGTTCATGCTGCGCGCTTTCCTGCACGCCGGGCAGGTCGTACAAGTGCACGAGTCGCTATACCGCTACAACGCCGTGAACAGCGCCTCCATCAGCAAGCAGTTCACCCCGGAGAAGCGGGCACAGGTGGAGACCAACTTCCGGGAAGTCGAGCGCAGTTTTGCCGGCTCGGACTTCTGCCGGCAGTATCCGGAGGCCCTGTCGGACTTGAAACTCTTCCTGAAACGGCCGCTGCTGATCAGCGCCGACCGGCGGGACTATGAGACCTGGTACGCCTGGTTCCCGGAAGTCAACGGGCGGGCCCTGCAGCGGGGCAGCCTGCCGATGCATACCTACGTGCTCCAGCGGATGGCCTCCCGGCGCTGCTGGCCCGGTGTCAAAATGTATTACCTACTGATACACAAGTTTGTGTACGGTATCCTTTACCGGTAAAAGACAAAAAGGTGATTAAACGAGTCTTAGCCATATCCGTCCTCACGTTGGTGATGAGCGCTTTTTTGTTCCCCATCTCCTTCACGTTTCTTCCCCAGGGGATAAACTCCAAGATTCTGGTGGGTGTTTTCGGCATTGTTGCATTGGTATATGACAGCATCCGCAAGCGTCAGATGACGCTCTCAGAACCAACGATCTTTGCCGGACTGATTGCTGCGCTCTTCTCCGTCTGGTGCTTGTATTCCGTCACGGCATCCAGTTCTTACGATACGGTCTATGCGGAATACATCGTTTCATTTGTAACCTGGATGATCAGTGCATACGGTGTCTGTGCGGCACTCCGGATCCACTACGAGGAAGTCGATCTGGAAATCCTCACGCGATATTTGCTCCTCGCCGGTGTATTTCAATGTGTTACGGCCGTTATAATCGACAACAACGCCAGCTTTGCATCCTTTGTGGACCGCTTTATGGACCAGGGGCAGGACTTTTACAAACGCGGCAACCGACTGTATGGTATCGGCGCAGCCCTGGATCCCGCCGGTATCCGGTTCTCGGTCATCCTGATCATGGCAGCCCACCTGTTCTCGACCAATCCGAATGTTCGGAGCCATAGTATCTATCAGGCCACGATTCTGATCGCTTTTGCCATCATCACCGTCATCGGGTCGGTGATTTCCCGCACGACCACTCTCGGCGCCTCGTTAAGCATCATTTATATCACCATCACCCTGTTCCGGATGAGAAAGGGAGGATTTGTCACCATCCGAATGGTACAGATTTTCTTTTGGTTCATTATCGTGATGACCGGCATCATTGCGGTTGTCATTCACTTCTACCGAAGCAGCGACACATTTCACGAATATTTACGTTTCGGATTCGAGGCATTCTTCAACTGGGTCGAGACCGGGGAGTTCACGACCAACTCCACAGAAGTCCTGGAGACGATGTGGGTATGGCCGACGGATTTGCATACCTGGATCTTCGGGCGCGGTACTTTTGGCGTATTTGATAACAATACCGACATCGGCTATTGCAACTTCACCCTGTACTGCGGCCTGGTCGGCATGGTCATTTTCTCCCTTTTCTTCCTGTACTGCCACCTCGTGCAGAACCGGAAGTTCAAGAATTTCCAGATCACTTCCTGGCTGCTGGTCGCCCTCACCTTCATCGTCTGGGTCAAGGTGACCACGGACATTTTCTTCATCGACGCCCTGCTGTTCTGCATTGTGGGGGATTACGACGAGGATAGCACCAACGAAATAACCGAATGAAACTCATCTACTGCCACGCAGACGTCTACAACCCGGGCGGAATGGAGCGCGTGCTCCTCAACAAGCTCCGCTGGTGGGTCGGTCACGGCCACGAGGTCTTGCTCGTGACCACCGACCAGCACGGCCGGCCGCCGTTCTATGCGTTCCCGCCGGAAGTGCGCATGGTGGACCTGGGCATCAACTACAAGGACGACAACGGCCGCAACCCTATTCTCAAGACCCTGGGCTACCTGCGCCGCCGCAGGAAACACCGCCAGGCGCTGACCGGGCTGCTGCTGCGCGAGCGGGCCGACATCGTGGTCTCCCTCTATCCGTCGGAATCCTCCTTCATCCCGGACATCCCGGACGGAAGCAAGAAAATCCTCGAACTGCACTTCAACAAACTGTTCCGCCTGCAGTACAACCGCAAGGGCCTGCTGGGCCTGGCCGACCGCATCCGCACCAGGCAGGATGAGAAACTGGTCCGCCGCTTCGACCGCTTCGTGGTGCTGACCCGCCAGGATGCGGAAATGTGGGGTACGCTGCCCAACCTGTCCGTCATCCCCAACGCCGCCCCGGTCCCGGACATTCCCCATACACCCGGGCACAAGCGCGTGATCGCTGTCGGGCGGCTGGACTACCAGAAAGGCTTCGACCGCCTGCTGGACGCCTGGGCGCTGCTGCCGGAAGACCTGCGCCGGGAATGGCGCCTGGACATCTTCGGACAGGGCGAGTGGGAAGATAAGCTCAAGAAACAGATCCTGCGGCTCGGGATCGACAGCTCGGCTGCCGTCAACCGGCCGACAGACAGGATCTTCGACGAGTATGCCGACAGCGATTTCCTGGTAATGAGCTCCCACTACGAGGGTTTCCCCATGGTCATGATCGAGGCGATGGCCATCGGCCTGCCCGTCGTCTGTTTCGACTTCCCCTGCGGGCCGCGCGACATCATCGCCCCGGGGCTCAACGGCATCATCGTGCCGGACGGCGACATCCGCGCCCTCGCCGAAGCCATGCTGCACCTGATGGAAGACCCGGGCCGGCTCCGGGAAATGTCCGGCCATGCCCGGAAGATCTCGGAAGTCTATTCCGAGGAGCACATCATGAATCGCTGGAATCATTTCTTCTCCGATTTGATACGCAAGAAATGAGCGGGAATCAGACCGGACGCATCCCTTTCATCGACCTGCTGAAAGTCATCCTGACGGTGGGCATCGTCTTCCGGCACGCCGAGCTGGTGGGTCTGGAAGGACGTTCGGCGGCCTTCGATGTCCTCACGCGCGGGATGATGCTCCTGACGGAGGTCTGCGTGCCGCTGTTCTTCGTCCTGTCCGGTTTCCTGTATTTCCACAACGTCCCGAAGGCTCCGGGCGTGGACTTTTTCTGGAAGAAAACCCGCAACCGCATCTTTTCGCTGCTGATTCCCTACCTGATTGCGAACGCCGTCGCCTTCGCCTGCTACTGGGCGGCACACCGCTTTGCCCCGGACATGATGTCCGGCTTCTTCGGGGACGACTGGCGCAATCCGTTGTTCATCTTCTGGACCGGTCCGATCAATATGTCCCTCTGGTTCATCCGCGACCTGATCATCGCCTGCCTCGTGGCGCCGCTCATCTGGATCTGGGTGCGCTATGCCCGCATCTGGGGCGTGCTGGCGCTGGGGGCGGTCTGGATTTTCGTCGGCGGTTCGCCCTGGTACAACATCTGGTTCACCCTCGGCGCCTGGGCGGCCGTCTGCCAGGGAGACCGGGTCAGCCGCCTGCTCCGCAGGATCGACTGCCGGGTCCCGGCCCATGCCGCAGCCTGGTGCTTCTTCGTGTACCTGTATCACTACATCCCGGTCATCTCGCTGAAGAAGATCTTCGGGAGCCTGCTGGACCCGGCCGGCACCGGAGCCCTGATCGGAACCTATCTGCTCACGGCCGGCCTGACGCTCGGGATCGTGACCGGAGCCTTTGTCCTGTTGAAGAAATGGTTTCCACGCCTCGCCGGCGTGCTGGTCGGAGGCAAGTTATGACTCATAAACTCCTGCAAATCAATCCCGTGGTCCGGCTCAACACTTCGACCGGCCGCATCATGAAGGAGATCGGCGAGATCGCCGTCGCCTCCGGTTGGGAGAGCTATATCGCCTACAGCGGAGCGCGCGACGGCGTACCGTCGCACAGTTCGCAACTGATCCCCGTCGGGAACAAGCCGGACCTGGCGCTGCACGCCGTGGCCACGCGCCTGTTCGACGCCCACGGCCTCGTGTCGCGCCGCGCCACGAGGCAGTTGATCCGGCGCATCCGGCAGATTGATCCGGACGTCATCCATATCCACAACGTGCACGGCTACTGGCTCAACTATCCTCTGCTCTGCCGATACCTGCAGGAGAGCGGCAAGCCCGTGGTCTGGACCGTGCACGACTGCTGGCTCTACACGGGCCACTGCTACTACTACTCCGCCGCCCGTTGCGAACGGTGGCAGACGGGGTGCGGCCATTGCCCGCAGAAGCGGGACTTCCCGGCCAGCTGGCTGTTCGACCGTTCGGCGCGCAACTGGCTCGACAAGCGGCGCGCCTTCGGCTCGCTGGAGCGGTTGACGATTGTGCCCGTGTCCGACTGGATCCGTCGGGAGATGTCCCGTTCGTTCCTGAAGGACAAGGAGTTCCGGGTGATTCACAACGGCATTGACCTGGAGGTCTTCCGACCGGAAGCCGCCGAAGGGATTTCCGCCATGCAGGAGATTGTTTCGCTGCCCTTCTATCCGACGGGCGGCGGCAGCGGACGGGAGTTGGTGTTTGCCGGCGCCCTGGTCCAGACCATTCAGGAATATGTCCTGGCCGCCATGGAATCTGAACGGGTCGCCACCCTGAAAGAGCGTTGGATCAACGAGAAATACGACAAACGCGGCAAGATGAAACAGATTTGCATGGCCCGCGAAGATTTGGCTCCCTCCGTCACGGAAGACACGCTGAATGCCTGTCTGGACGAGGATTTCTCCGTGAGCGATGCCGACCAGGTGGACGAGGTTTACCTGCAGGAAGGGCTCAACACGCTGGTGAGCTATGTGGTGGCTCCCACCGTACCGGAAAAGGGTTCCTGGTGCTATAAAATGCTCATCGAAGCCGATACGCACACGATTTATTATTTCGCGCGTCACAAAATCACCGACAAGAAGGGAGCAGGCTTTCTCCCCGAAGACTTGAAAAAACTTGCCAGCAGAAGATGAGAAGCGGTAGCAGTGCGCAGGGAGTCCGCTACGCCGTCCGCCGCAGCGGCCGGGCGGTCGCCTATTGTTCTCTCACCATCGGCTGCGGCACCCGCGACGAGGCCGCCTATCC
>CAJOMY010000040.1 GCA_905235775.1 uncultured Bacteroidales bacterium
CAAGCGACAAAATGGTATAAAACGATGAGTTTGACGCGGCAGTAACAAGGGAAAGTCACCGCTCAACTCAAAATGAAAACATTAAACGACAATCCCTATATAAAGGATAAAAACAAACCTATGCAATCCAGTGTAAATGTGGATGTGGTCTCCTCTTCTTCCAAGAAAAATATAACAGATTTGCTCAATGCATATCTTCCAGTGACATTCGGATATACATACAGATTTGAACCAAACATGTCGGTTTCTGCCGGTGCTTTGGTATTTGGTGCTTGTTCAATTATAGATAACTTTACTATGAAGAACGAGTCATCAATCCGATATTCGCCTGATTTCCTGAATGCTAGCAAAACCACATCGGATAAAGAAACAATTAATCTTTTAGAAAAAGCGAGTTTTGTAAATCGTCTTTTCTATGGATGCGGTGCAGACTTGAGTGTCTCGTTCAGACATTATTTTCTACGTTATCGCTACTTGATTCGATTGGACCATCTGGATGTATCCCGAATGCAAGTGCATAGTCTCTGCGTAGGAATGTATTTTTAAACAGGAACAACACTTACCCTTTTATGTGCCGGACCTCCCTCCTGGCCGCAAAGTGAAAAGAGGATGACCGCTGAGTCGATAAAGGGACTGAGTGCTTCAGTCCCTTTATTCTTTTATATTCCGGGTCAAGCCCGGAATGACTTTAGTCCGAGAACTTCGCCTTGAGGAATTCGCGGTTCAGGCGGGCGATGTGCGAGACATTGATCCCCTTGGGGCACTCCAGCTCGCAGGCACGCGTGTTGGTGCAGTTGCCGAAGCCCAGTTCGTCCATCTTCGCGACCATCGCCTTGGCACGGCGATGCGCCTCCGGACGGCCCTGCGGAAGCAGGGCGAGGGAACTGACGCGGGCAGCGACGAAGAGCATCGCAGAACCGTTCTTACACGTAGCCACACAGGCACCACAGCCCACGCAGGCCGCTGCATCCATGCTCTCCTCCGCCTGGTCGTGCGGGATCAGGATGTTGTTGGCATCCTGCGCAGAACCGGTCCTGACAGAAATGAAGCCGCCGGCCTGGAGGATCTTATCGAAGGCGCTGCGGTCCACGACGAGGTCCTTGATGACCGGGAAACCGGCGCTGCGCCAAGGCTCCACCGTGATGGTGGCGCCATCTTTGAAATGGCGCATGAAGAGCTGGCAGGTCGTCACATGATCGTCCGGACCGTGTGCGCGTCCGTCAATATACAGGCCACAGGCACCGCAGATGCCTTCGCGGCAGTCGTGGTCGAAGGAGACGGGACCGCTGCTCTGGCAACCGCGTTCGACGGCGACCGGATCGCATCCCTCCCGGATCAGTTGCTCGTTGAGAATATCAAGCATCTCCAGGAAAGAAGCGTCCTCCTCGATACCGGCAATATGGTAGGTCTCGAAATGACCCTTGGTCTTGGCGTTCTTCTGACGCCATATTTTCAGATTGAATTCCATCTCGCTTAGTCTTTGTAATTTCTCGTTTTCACCTCGATAAACTCATACTTGAGCGGCTCCTTATGGAGTTCAGGCTCCTGGTCTTCACCCTTATACTCCCAGGCGGCGACATACATGAAGTTGGCGTCGTCACGCTTGGCCTCGCCCTCTTCGGTCTGGCTCTCCACGCGGAAGTGTCCGCCGCAGGATTCCGTGCGGTTCAATGCGTCGCGGGCCATCAGTTCACCGATGTCGAAGAAGTCCTCCAGGCGGAGGGCCTTCTCGAGCTCCTGGTTGAATTCAAATTGGTTGCCGGGTACATTGACCTTCTCATAGAATTCCTTCTTGAGGGCTTGGATGTCGGCGATGGCCTTCTTCAGGCCGGCTTCGTCGCGGGCCATGCCCACGTAGTCCCACAAGATGTTGCCGAGACGCTTATGGATGGAATCCACGGTCTCATTGCCCTTGATGGCGAAGAGGCGGTCTATACGGGCCTGGACGGCCTTCTCGGCATCGTCGAATTCCTTCGTATTGACGTCTGTCTTGGGCTCTGCGAACTTGTGCGAGAGGTAGTCGCCGATCGTGACAGGCAGCACGAAATAACCGTCCGCGAGACCTTGCATCAGTGCGGAAGCGCCGAGGCGGTTGCCGCCGTGGTCGGAGAAATTGGCCTCGCCGATGGCGTACAGTCCCGGAATGGTGGTCTGCAGGTCATAGTCCACCCAGATGCCGCCCATGGTATAGTGGATGGCCGGATAGATCATCATCGGCTCCTCCCACGGGGAACTGGCAGTGATCTTCTCATACATTTCGAAGAGGTTGCCGTAACGCTCGGCGACACGCTGGTGCCCCAGGCGCTGGATTGCATCCGCGAAATCCAGGAAAACGGCCTTGCCAGTCTCGTTCACGCCGAAGCCTGAGTCACAACGCTCTTTGGCGGCGCGGGAAGCCACGTCACGCGGCACGAGGTTGCCGAAGGCCGGATAACGGCGCTCAAGATAGTAGTCGCGGTCCGCTTCAGGGATCTGGGAAGCCTTGATCTCATGCTTGCGGAGTTTCTCCACATCTTCCTTCTTCTTCGGCACCCAGATGCGTCCGTCGTTACGAAGCGATTCGCTCATCAGGGTCAGTTTACACTGCTGTTCGCCATGCACCGGAATACAGGTCGGATGGATTTGCGCGAAGCAGGGATTGCCGAAGAAGGCGCCCTTGCGGTAGCACTGCATGGCAGCGGAACCGTTGCTGTTCATGGCGTTCGTGGACAAGAAATAGGCATTACCATAGCCGCCGGTCGCAATTACGACCGCGTGGGCGCCGAAGCGCTCCAGCTGGCCGGTCACAAGGTTGCGGGCGATGATACCCTTTGCCTGGCCGTTCACGATCACCAGGTCAAGCATCTCATGGCGGGGGTAGGACTTCACGCTGCCATTCGCAATCTCCTTGTTCAGGGAAGCATAGGCGCCGAGGAGCAGCTGCTGACCGGTTTGGCCGCGGGCGTAGAAGGTGCGGCTCACCTGCACGCCGCCGAAAGACCGGTTGGCCAGGTAGCCGCCGTATTCCCGCGCGAAGGGGATGCCCTGCGCGACGCACTGGTCAATGATCGAAGCACTCACTTCTGCCAGACGGTAAACGTTGGCTTCGCGGGCACGGTAGTCGCCTCCCTTGATCGTGTCATAGAAAAGGCGATAGACGGAGTCGTTGTCGTTCTGATAGTTTTTAGCAGCGTTGATACCACCCTGGGCCGCGATGGAGTGCGCCCGGCGCGGGGTGTCACTGATGCAGAAAATCTTGACATTGTAGCCGAGCTCGCCCAGGGAGGCGGCTGCAGATGCTCCTCCCAGACCGGTACCGACCACGATAACCTCAAGTTTTCTCTTGTTGTTCGGACTCACCAGGCGGATTTCCGACTTGCGCCGGGTCCATTTGCTTTCGAGCGGCCCTGCAGGAATTTTGGAATTTAACTTGTCAGACATGGTTAGGTGTTTATATATTGTTATTTCGTTCAAAAAAGCGTGTTGGCGTTGTTCTGATAGGGGTCCAGCCCCATGTGCTTATAGGAAAGTTCCGTCGCCACGCGGCCGCGCTGCGTTCGCACGATGAAGCCTTCCTTGATCAGGAAGGGCTCATAGACTTCTTCGTATGTACCTTGATCCTCGCCGATGGCTGTCGCAAGCGTATTCGCACCGACCGGTCCTCCCTTGAAGGTAGAGATTATGGTGCGCAGGATTTTATTGTCAATCGCATCCAGACCCCGCTTGTCGATATTCAACTTGTCGAGGGCATAGCGCGCTATCTGCAGATCTATGTGCCCGTCTCCCATCACTTGGGCGAAATCGCGCACCCGGCGCAGCAGCGAATTGGCGATTCGCGGCGTGCCACGGCTCCGCAGAGCGATCTCCTGCGCCGCCTCCGGCTCGATTTCTACCTGCAGAATACCGGCGCTGCGCCGGACGATCTTCACCAAGTCAGCCGTATCATAATACTCCAGCCCCTCCGTAATCCCGAACCGGGCGCGGAGCGGCGCTGTCAGCAGGCCGGCACGCGTCGTAGCGCCCACAAGCGTGAAAGGATTCAGCGTAATGCGCACGGACCGGGCCCCGGGCCCCTTGTCGATCATGATGTCAATGACATAATCCTCCATCGCAGAATAGAGATATTCCTCCACCTCGGGAGAGAGACGATGGATCTCGTCGATGAAAAGCACGTCGCCCTGGTCCAGGGAAGTCAGCAGGCCGGCCAGGTCGCCGGGACGGTCGAGAACGGGACCGGAGGTTATCTTCATATTGACGCCCATCTCATTCGCGATGATGTGCGCCAGCGTCGTCTTGCCCAGACCCGGAGGGCCGTGGAAAAGCGTATGGTCCAGCGACTCTCCGCGCATTTTGGCTGCCTGGATATAAACGCGGAGTCGGGACACTATTTCTCCCTGTCCGGTGAAATCTTCCAACTCCTGGGGCCGGATAATTCCGTCCAATTCCTTATCTTTGCAGTCGTTTGTGTTATGAGGGTCGAATTCCTGCATGGGCGGCTTTTGACATTCAGAATACAAATATACTTCTTTTATTTTGATATTTTGTTATTTATTTTATGCTTGTTGATTTGTTGATAACTATAACAAGTGATTATTTATCAAAATATTAAGAAAAGAGGCAAGTGTTAAGAAGCCGGTTGATTCTTTGTTGTTGGAGTTGTTGAAAACTTCCGGGTGGATTTTTTCCACCGAAAAAGAAGAAGATTGAACAGGATTTGAACAGGCTTTTCAACCATTTACAGACAACAGATGTTGATAAGTTCAAAATCCACTGAACTGTTGCGTGACAGGATCAAAACCGGCAAGGAAGTGTTCTGTCGCGGACTCTTTTTGTCCGCACGCTGGTTCGTCTTGTCCCAGGTGGCGCAGAAAGGCACCCATGTGGTGGTGCTTCCGAACCGGGAAGCGGCTGAATACTGCGCCGCAGACCTTTATCATCTGATAGAAGGAGACCGGGTTTTCTTCCTTCCGGAGTCGGGACGCAGCGTGGAGCGCAGCAACTACAAGTCCTCGCTCGGCGTACAGCGTACCGCCGCCATCGGAGAACTCCTCAGCCATTCCCGGCCCGACGGGGAATCACCCGAGGACCTGTTGATTATCGTCACTTATCCGGAAGCCCTCTCTGAGCAAATTCCCTCCACTCGGACTATCCGGGACTCCGTTTTCCTCATCGAGTCCGGTCAGGAAATCTCCCACGACGAGATTGTCAGGAGACTGGCCGGCCAGGGATTCGAGAAGGTGGACTTCGTCTCCGAGCCCGGACAATATGCCATCCGGGGTTCGATCGTGGATATATTTTCGTATTCGGAGAATTTTCCTTACCGCATCTCCTTCTGGGGCGACGAGATTGAGCATATCCACACCTTCGACTGCAATACGCAGCTGTCCAAGGAGCCGGTGGACCGGGCCGAGATCATCCCGGACGTGGTGGGAGGCGGTGAAGCGCAAGATGGACAGCCCCTGTCTGCCATTTTTCCCCGGGAGAGCCTGCTCTGGCTGGACTCTTCGGACATGTATTCCCAACAGGCCTTCTTCCCTGCGCTCAAATCGTTCAGGCGGGTATATGTAGATCCGCCGCTTTCCTACGCCGGAGACGATTTCGTCTGGTTCCGGATCTCCCCGCAGCCGACCTTCAACAAGAATTTCGAACTCCTCACCGAAGACATCCGTTCCCATCTTGAGAACCATTACGCGGTATATATTTATGGAGAGAAAGAACAGCAGTTGGAGCGCATCCGTTCCATCCTGTCCCAAAACGGGGGTCTGCAGCCGAAATTCGTCGTCGGAAAGAACATCCACAACGGATTCATCGACGCGCAGGACCGGATATGCTGTTATTCCGACCACGAGATTTTCGACCGTTTCCACCGGGTGAGCCTGCGGCGTACCGTGGAGAAGAGCGAACAGCTGACGGTCAACGACTTGAATTCCTTCAACATCGGCGACTACGTCGTGCACATCGACCACGGCGTGGGCGTATTCGGCGGCCTGGTGCGGCTGCGCGACGACTTCGGCCGCATGCGGGAAGTCGTCAAGATCACCTACAAGGACGGGGATGTGGTTTTCGTGTCGGTACACGCGCTGCACAAGATATCCCGTTTCCGTTCCCGGGACGGAGAGCCGCCCCGCATCAACAAGCTGGGCTCCAAGTCCTGGATGACCCTGAAGTACAACGCAAAGACCAAGGTCAAAGACATTGCCAAGGACCTGATCCAACTCTACGCCAAGCGGCGGGCTTCGAAAGGTTTCTCCTTCTCGCCGGACACCTACCTGCAGGAAGAGTTGGAATCGTCTTTCATGTATGAGGACACGCCCGATCAGGAGACGGCCACGGCAGCCGTCAAGCGGGACATGGAGGACAACTGCCCGATGGACCGCCTGATCTGTGGCGATGTGGGTTTCGGCAAGACGGAGATTGCCGTCCGCGCCGCGTTCAAGGCCGTCTGTGACAGCAAGCAGGTGGCGGTGCTCGTGCCCACGACCATCCTCGCTTTGCAGCATTTCAACACATTCAGGCAACGCCTCCAGAACCTTCCCTGCAACATCGACTACGTCAGCCGGCTGCGCACGGCCAAAGAGTTGGCGGACGTCAAGAAACGTCTCTCAGCCGGGCAGATAGACATCCTGATAGGCACGCACAAAATCCTCGGCAAGGAGTTCCTGTTCAAGGACCTGGGGCTGCTGATCATCGACGAAGAGCAGAAATTCGGCGTCTCCGCCAAGGAGAAGCTGCGCGAATTAAAAGCCTCCGTGGACACGCTCACGCTCACGGCCACCCCGATTCCGCGCACGCTGCAGTTTTCGCTGCTGGGTGCGCGAGACCTCAGCATCATCAACACGCCGCCGCCCAACCGCATTCCCGTGCAGACGGAGATCATCCTCTTCGACGAGAAAGAAATCCGCAGCATCATCCATTACGAGCTGAACCGGGGAGGCCAGGTGTTCTTCCTGCACAACAAAGTGGAGGAACTCCCCGCCATCCATGACATCCTGCACCGCCTGATCCCGGACATGAAAATCTGCGTCGCGCATGGCCAGATGGAAGCCAAGGAGCTGGAAAACATAATGTTGGACTTCATCCGCGGGGACTATGACATGATGCTCTGCACCACCCTGATCGAGAACGGGCTGGACATCCCGAACGCCAATACGATCCTGATCAACCAGGCGCAGAATTTCGGCTTGAGCGACCTGCACCAGTTGCGCGGCCGCGTGGGACGCTCGAACAAGAAGGCTTTCTGCTACCTCATCGTGCCACCGCTTGTCAGCATCACGGACGACGCCCGACGGCGCCTGAAAGCCATCGAGGAGTTTTCCGACCTGGGCAGCGGGTTCAATATCGCCATGCAGGACCTGGACATCCGCGGTGCCGGCAACCTGCTGGGCGCCGAGCAGAGCGGCTTCATCATGGACATGGGCTTCGAGACCTACCAGAAGATCCTTGCCGAGGCGATGGAGGAACTGGGTGTGGAGACGGGTATCATCGCGAAAAACGACCGCGGCAAGTTCGTGACGGATTGCGTGGTCGAGACGGATCAGCCCGCCATGATCCCGGATGACTACATTGACGTCACGGCCGAGAAGATCCGCATCTACCGCACCATCGACGCCATGTCTTCGGACAAGGATATCGACCGCTTCGCATCGCAGCTCGCAGACCGTTTCGGCGAATTCCCCGCCGAGATCGGCAACCTCTTCGAAGTGGTCAAGATCCGCAACCTGGGCGCCGCGCTGGGTTTCGAGAAAGTCATCGTCAAGAACGGACTGCTGATAGCCTTCTTCATCGCCAACCAGATGTCGCCTTATTACAAGTCGGACACCTTCGCCCGGGTACTGGAGAAGTCCGCCGCGCAGCCGCACCTGGAACTCAAGCAGACGGAAAGCAAACTCAAAATCATCTCCCGCGGGGTCGATTCGCTGAAAGCTGCGCATACAATCCTCGGCAAATTGCGATAAAATGCTTATATTTGTCCGATTATGGCAAATCTTCTGGTAGAAGCTGGAAATACGGCGCTCAAGGCCGCCTGGGCAGAGGGAACCACCCTCGGCAAGACCTTCCGCTATCAGGGAGAGAAGATGATGGACTACCTGCTCTCCCTGCTGGAGAAGGAGCGCCCCGAGGTGCTCACGGTCGCGTCCGCATACGGCGTCACCCCGGAGGAAGAAGCGCTGCTGCGGCCGCGCTGCGGCCGCCTGCTGATCCTGGACCGCGCCCACACCGACTTGTTGCTGCACCGGGATTTTCCCGAATACCTGTCCTACGACCGTGCCGCGGAGCTGGTGGCCGCCGGATTCCTGTTCAAGGAGAAGCCGGTCACGGTCTTCGACTTCGGCACCACGCTGACGGTAGATTTTATCAGCCGGGACGGCCGCTATCTGGGCGGCAACATATCGCCGGGCTGCAGGACGCGTTTCAAGGCCCTGGAACGCTATTCCAAATCACTTCCGCTCGTGGATACGCCGGACAGGATCCTTCCGGAAGGACATTCCCTGCAAGGCTCGATCGAGTCCGGTGTCATTTCGGGCATAATGTTTGAAATTGAAGGCTATATCAGGCTCCGGCCGGAAAATATCGTGGTTTTTACGGGAGGCGATGCAATTTATTTTGCCAAGAAGATGAAAAACTCGATATTTGCAGTTTGCAATCTGGTTCTGATGGGCCTGGCACTGATAACTGACGAATATGTCAAGAAGAATCTTACATAGAGGGTTCGTGGTCGTCCTGCTCTCCGTCTGCGCGTCTTTCGCTGCGCGCGGACAGGCGTCAGGCACGTACACGCCGTACTCCATCTACGGAGTCGGCGACCTGAGCCACCCCGGCTCCGCCGTCAGCAAGACGATGGGCGGCACGGGCGTGGCCCTGCGCAACAACCGTTACCTGAACCTGGTCAACCCCGCCGCCGTCACGGCGCGCGACAGCCTGGCCTTCATGGCCGACTTCTCCCTGTACAACGACAACAAGATCTTCCTGCAGAACAGCATCCGGTCTGCCAGCAACACCTTCAGCATCGGCGACCTGGCGATGTCCTTTCCCATCTGGCGCAGCTCCGCGATGATGGTCGGCATCATGCCGTACAGCGACACGGGATTCGGCTACAGTTTCGATTACACGGATCCCCAGCTGATCGGCCGCACCGGCAACATCACGTACTCCGCCACGGGCACCGGGAGCCTGTACAAGGCTTTCGCCGCGGCGGGCGTGACCTTCTTCAAGCACCTGTCGCTCGGCGTGCAGTGGAACCTGTATTTCGGAAACATCACGAAGATCTATGCCACCACTTTCAACGATGCCTCGTACAACGGCATCCTGAACGGCACGGACGGCCAGATTTCCGGCAGCAATTTCAAGTTCGGCCTCCAGTACGAGCAGAACCTGGGTCCGAAACATTCCCTCATCGTGGGAGCCACGTACGCGACCGCCACGACCCTGGGAGGTACGATGGAGTCCTATCGCTTTTCTTCCGGCAGCGCCGCCTCCGACACCCTTTACTACAAGCTGGACCGGCTCGGCCAGGACAGCAAAGTGAAGCTCGCGAGCGAACTCGCCGTGGGCATTTCCTTCCAGGAGAAGGGCCGCTGGGTAGTCGAATTCGACTACTCCCGCTCCGACTGGACGGGCAGCGGGCTGGACGTCTCCCGCGGATTCACGGCCAGCAATGTCTTCTCCGCCTCCACGGCCGAGGCCTTCCGCGCCGGTTTCGAGATCACGCCGAACCGCAACGACATCCGCTACTACTTCAACCATGTGTCCTACCGCGTGGGCGCCTATCACAAAAAAGAATACTTTTTGCTGGACGGACAGCGGGTGACCGCCACCGGTGTCACCCTGGGCCTGACCCTGCCGATTGTGAACAATTACAACGGCCTGACCCTGGGCGTGGACTTCGGACAGCGGGGTTCCCTGTCCGGCGACATGATACGCGAACGGTACGTGAACTTTTCGATCGGTTTCAACCTCTTCGACATTTGGTTCCGCAAACCCCAATATGAATAGCAATAACACTAGTGCGATATGAAAAAATTAACTCTTGTCATTCTGACCCTCTCCGCAATGCTGCTGGCGAACGATGTTTTCGCCCAGGGCAAGTATGGCGCCGACAGCGCAAAGTGCGTCACCAACCTTTCCTTCTACAAGGAGTATTTCAAGCAGAAGAACTACGAAGAGGCGCTCCCGAGCTGGCGCAAGGCCTACGATTTCTGCCCTCCGACGGCCAACCAGACCATGCTCATCGACGGTACGACGCTGCTCCGTCAGCTGATCACCAAGAACAGTAAGGATATCAATTACCGTAATGCCTTGATCGACTCGCTGCTGACCCTGCACAAGACCCGCGCCCAGTACTATCCGGCCAACGCCGTGACGGCCTACAACAACATGGGTCAGGATCTGCACAACTATGTCCGCAACGATGCCAGGAAGCTCTATGATGGCTTTGAGAGCATCATCGCCAACAACCAGGAAAAGACCCGTCCGACCACCCTGCTCTATGACATGCAGGCGGCCGTCGATCTCTTCCAGGCCGGTCAGATCGGCGCGGAGGATGTGATCAACCTGTATCAGCGCAACGGCGACCTGCTCGAGCAGTTCAAGCCCGCGAACGACACCGAGAAGGAGCAGGTGGCCAATGTCAAGAACGACATGGGCAGCCTCTTCGCCTCCAGCAAGGTCGCGAGCTGCGAGAGCCTCATCGAGCTCTACACCCCGCGTCTCGCCGCCGATTCGGAGAACCTCCAGCTCGCCCAGAGCATCGTGAAGACGATGGGTATGACCGAGGGTTGCGACAACAACGACCTCTTCCTGAAGGCCGTCACCACGATGAACAACCTGGATCCGTCCGCCAACAGCGCCTACTACCTGTATCGACTGCACGGAGCCCGGGGCAACGTGAAGGAAGCCATCGTCTATATGGAGAACGCCCTCGCCAGCAATGACGTCGAAGACAGCCGCAAGGCCGACTGGACCTACGAACTCGCGACGTTCTGTTTCAAGAACGGCGAGAGCGCCCGCGCCTTCGAGTACGCTTCCAAGGTGGCCGCCGAGAGCGAATCCCTGTCCGGCAAGGCCTACTTCCTCATCGGCAACATCTGGGGTTCCACGCGTTGCGGTGGCGACGAGATTGCCCGCCGCGCCCCGTACTGGGTGGCCTGCGACTACATGAACAAGGCCAAGGCGGCCGACCCGTCCCTGACCGACGAGGCCAACCGCTATATCAACCAGTACAGCGTGTACTTCCCGGAGACCGCGGAGGCCTTCATGTACGACATCACCAAGGGTCAGTCCTACACGGTCGTCTGCGGCGGCATGCGCGCCACGACGACGGTCCGCACCAGATAATTTGGACGCCCGGCGACATCTCCGACACAACATGCTGGCAATCACGCTCGTGGTTGCCAGCATTGTCGTTTCCTGCCGCAGCATCGGGGAAGCGGAAAAGCTGGACCTCGGCCAGACCCCCACGCAGCGAACCTACGACGTCTTCGGCGTGCAGACCCGCAACGGAGCGGTGTCCATGCGCATGGAGTCGCGCCTGATGGAGCATTTCGATTCGGACAGCTCGTCATTCGACCTCTTTCCACAGGGGATTTCCGTCTTCGGATACACCGAGGACGGCCTGCTTGAAACCATCATCGTGGCGGACCGGGCGCGGCATGTCGTGCCCAAGCAGCGGGACCGGGATGAAACCTGGGAGGCCTTCGGCAATGTCATCCTGCACAATGTCATCGAACAGGAAACGATGGAAACGGACACCGTCTACTGGGACCAGGCCAAGCGTGAAATCTATACGGACGCTGTATTCACGGCAGGGTTTCCTGCAGGGGTACGGCATGCGCTCCGATGACCACGTGCGGAATTCCATTCTGTACCGTCCTTTTGACGGCTACGGCGTGGTGGTGCAGGACAGTACGGCCGTAATCATTGATTCTGTGAATTTTATTGGGCCGTTTCCAAAAAAATGACTATCTTCGCAGCCCCTTATCGGAAAATTGTAAAAATATATAACTATGGCGGTACTTGAAAAAATACGCATCAATTTCGGCATCACGATATCTGTCATCATCGCGTTGGCCCTCCTCTCCTTTATCATCGACCCCGGCACGCTGGAGTCTGCCCTGAACTCGATGTCTTCCAAGTATGACGTCGGGCAGATCGCCGGCAAGAGCATTTCCTACACGGATTTCCAGGCGGACATCGACCGTTTCACGACTATCAACGAACTGCTCGGCGCCGGCCGGGACGAAGAGACCCAGAAACAGATCCGCAACGCCGCGTGGCAGGAGCTGCTGGACAAATACATGTTCGTCAAGAACGCCAGGGAGGCGGGCATCACCGTCGGCGAAGACGAGATGCTGTCCCTGATGAGCGGCGAGTATGTTTCCCCGGCCCTGGCCCAGAACCCGGTTTTCATGGACGAGAACGGCCTGTTCTCCCCCGAGAGGCTGAAGGCGTTCATCCAGAACGTGGAAACCGATGACAGCGGCCAGCTCCGCACCTACTGGAACTATGTCCAGAACACGGTTCACAACCAGCAGTACTACGCCAAATATGGCGCGCTGTTCACCGCCAGCGGAAGCGACAACGCCCTGCAGCTCGCACAGGCTGTGCAGGACGGCAACACCACCGCCGACGTGGATTATGTCATGGCCTATTTCCCGATGGGACAGAACGACAGCACCATCACCGTCTCCGACGATGAGGTCCGCGCCTATTACAAGCGGCACAAATCCTTCTTCAAGCAGAAGGCCAACCGCGAGATCGAATATGTGGTCTTCGAGGTCGTGCCCTCTCCCGCCGACATTGCTGCGGCCAGCGACGCGATGACCGAGGCCTATGACGAGTTCGCCACCACGGACAACATGCGCGCCTTCCTGGTTAAAAACTCCGAGCGCAGCCTGGACAACTACTGGTACAAGGCCGGCGAGCTTGCCCCGGTCAACAGCGAGATCGACGCCCAGATTTTCGCAGGCAACAAGCTCACCCAGATCGTGACCGCGGGCAACAGTTTCTTCGCTGCCCGGGAGATGGCCGACAAGATGCTGCCGGACTCTGCTTTCGTGAAGCATATCCTCCTCCAGGGAGACAACGCCGCCCGCACCGCCGACAGCCTCGTGACCGTCATCAAGAAAGGCGGCAACTTCTCCAACCTCGCGGCTGCCTATTCCGTCGATCAGGCTTCCGCCGCCGACGGCGAGCTGGGCAGCCTCGGCTGGATGACCCAGACCTACATGATCCAGGGCTTCGAAAACATCTTTGACGCCAAGGTGAACGAACCGTATGTGCTGAACACCCAGTACGGCACCCACGTCGTTCTCGTGAGCCAGAAGACCAGGCCGGTGGCCAAGAAGCAGGTCGCTATCCTCGAAAAGACCGCCCTGGCCAGCAAAGAGACCTTCAACGAATACTACGCGCAGGCCAACACCTTCGCCACCCTGGCGGGCGGCACCGTCGACGGCTACCGGAAGGCTCTTGACTCCACCAAAGTTTATTCCCACCCGGCCACGATCACCGAGGCGACTTCCGCCTATGGCGCCATCGACAACGCCAAGGAGGTGACCCGCTGGGCGTTTGACTCCAAAGCCGGCAAGGCTTCCAACATCATCACGGTGGACAACAACTACTTCTTCGTGGCCGCGCTCAAGGAGATCAACAAGGAGGGCTATACGCCGGTCAACAAAGTCGCCTACCAGATTTACGACAGGCTCTACACGGAGAAGATGCAGGAGGCCGCCGAGAAATCGGTCCGGGAGAAAATTGCCGGTGCCGCCACCCTGGATGAGGTCGCCGACCGGCTCGGTGTCACGATCGAGCACCGCGACGCGCTCTCGCTCGGTTCGACGAGCGTTGAACCCACGCTGGTCGGCGCCGTCGCCGCCGCCCGGGAAGGCGAACTCTTCGGTCCCGTGAACGGAATCATGGGCACCTACGTACTGCGCGTGGCCGGCAAGGAGACCGGCACCTTCTACAGCGAAGCCGACGCCCGGAACCTCGCCACCCAGAAGGCCCAGTATCTCTCCCAGATGATCCTTTCCGTCATGCAGGAGTACGACAACGTCAAGGACAACCGCGAAAGATTTTTCTAGAATCCTTCCGGACCTGATCCGGAATCCGAATCAAGTCCCGCTGGAAACAGTGGGACTTTTTCGTTATATTCGCACTATGAAACGGACTATGATTATACTGACCCTGCTGCTGGGGCTCTGTCCCCGCGCCTTTTCCCAACAGGATTCCCTGCTGGTCGTCTTCTGGAATGTCGAGAATTTCTTCGATTATCGATCTGAAAACAAGCCGCCCTACTGGACGAGGCGCCGCTTCGAGGCGAAGTGCGACGCCGTGGCGAAGACCCTGCTGCGCATCGCCGACCGCTATGGCCGGCTGCCGGACGCCGTCGGCTTCGCGGAGGTGGAGAGCGCCTTCGTGCTGCGCCGGCTGACCTCGGAGACGGCCCTGCGCAAGCTCGACTACCGCATCGTCCACTACGACTCCCCGGACCGGCGCGGCATCGACTGTGCGCTGTTGTGCCGGCGCTCCACGCGCCCGCTGCGCGACAGTGCGCCCAAGCACGTCCCGGACAGCGCCGGCGGCGTGATGCCCACGCGCGACATCCTGCTGGCCGAGTTCGACAGCCTCGCCATCCTCGTCAACCACCACCCGTCGCAGATCGGCGGCAAGGACGGGCGCCGGCAGCTCGCGCAGGGCCGGCTGCACGCGCTCACGGACTCGCTGCACGCCGCCGGGCAGCCGCGCACGCTGGCGATCGGGGATTTCAACCAGGAACTGCGGGGGATTCCCGGTCAAGCCGGGAATGACGGAAGGCTGGCCAGGAATGACGCGGGGACGCTGAAATACAACGGGAAATGGGAGAAGATCGACGGCGGCTTCGCCGAAGGCTTTGCCCGCGTGCGGGAGGAGGTCTTCGCGGACCCGACCCTGTTGGAGCGGGACAGCGCCTGGGGCGGCGAGCGCCCCCGACGCACCTTCAACGGGCGCCGCTACCGGGGCGGGGTCAGTGACCACCTGCCTGTTGTCTTTATCGTTTATTTTTGATATTTTTGTGCTTGCGACAAAAATGTAAAATCACATAATTATGGACAACATGTTGAGCAGCATCCACGACAAATTCCTCTCCATCTTCGGCGAAGGCGGCACCCAGTATGCCGCGGCCGGGCGCATCAACCTCATCGGTGAGCATACGGACTACAACGGCGGCTACGTCTTTCCCGGCGCCATCGACAAGGGCATCGTGGCGGAAATCCGCCCCAACGGGACAAAGGTCGTCAATCTCTTCTCCCTGGATTATGGCGCCGTGACCGGGTTCGGCCTGGAAGAAGAAGACAAGCCCGAAGAACAGTGGGCCCGCTACGTCTTCGGCGTCTGCCGCGAGACAATCAAGCGCGGCGGGCGTGTGGAGGGTTTCGACGCCGTCTTTGCGGGCGACGTGCCGCTGGGAGCCGGTCTCTCCTCCTCCGCGGCCCTTGAGAGCTGCTTCGCCTTTGCGCTCAACGACCTCTTCCAGAACGGCCTCGACAAGTTCGAGCTGGCCAAGATCGGCCAGAGCACCGAGCACAACTACTGCGGCGTGAACTGCGGCATCATGGACCAGTTCGCCTCCTGCTTCGGCAAGGCCGGCAGCCTCATCCGCCTCAATTGCAAGACGCTGGAATATAAGTATTTCCCCTTTGACCCGAAGGGCTATCGGCTCGTCCTCGTGGACTCCTGCGTGAAGCACGAACTCGCTTCGTCTGCCTACAACTTCCGCCGGCAGAGCTGCGAGCGCGCCGCCGCCGCCATCAAGAAGAACCATCCCGAGATCGACTGTCTGAGCGACTGCAAGCGCGTCTGGCTGGACGAAGTGCGGGACGAAATCTCCAGCGAGGACTTCATCCGCGCGGAGTATGTGATCGGCGAGGTGCAGCGTGTGCTGGACGTCAGCGACGCCCTGGAGCGCGGCGACTACGAAACCGTCGGCGAGATGATGTACCAGACGCACTTCGGCCTGAGCAAGCTTTACGAAGTGAGCTGCGAGGAGCTGGACTTCCTGAACCGGCTGGCCCGCCGGCTCGGCGTCACCGGTTCCCGCGTGATGGGCGGCGGCTTCGGCGG
>CAJOMY010000041.1 GCA_905235775.1 uncultured Bacteroidales bacterium
CACGCGGGCGGCGATTTCACGGTTGTAAGACCATTCAAGGAGACGGCCATCAGGACTTCGCTTTCCTGCAGTTTCCCGGCCGTGTCCGTTGTCGATTAAAATTTTCATAGGACACAGAGTTTAGGTTGCAGGTCGGCAGAACAAAGGTAGCGAAAAATCGGATGAAAGGGAAAAATTCTTATCTTTGTAGCTACGCATCGGCTGCCAAGCCGATATGTTAAATTTCGTACGGGGCCGGGCTGCTGTGAAGCTCCTGGCCCTTTTCAGTACACAATAATTCGGCTTTAAGAATAGTACATTTTCAGTACATTATTGCGAAAAAGCAGATACTAAAAATACCCCTCACAATCGTGAGAGGCACTTTGCTGCGGTGCGGAAGGGACCGCAATTCCCGAAAAACAGTACATCGCGGATTTTTAGTACATTCTCAGTACATTTTGGCGAAAACTGAAACAAAAAGATGCCACACAGGTATCTGTAAGGCATCTTTAAGCGGTGCGGACGAGGCTCGAACTCGCGACCTCCGGCGTGACAGGCCGGCATTCTAACCAAACTGAACTACCACACCTTGGTTGATTCGTTTCCGAATGCGGATGCAAAGATAGCTATTATTTGGAAATCCACAAGCACCTTTCACTTTTTTTTCATTCTTTTTAGAAACCATTTCAATGTTTGCGAATGTTTTGATTCTCGCCCGAAAATAACTATATTCGTGGCTACACAACACTGAACCTTTTTATTTCTTTATTTATTAAACATGAAGAGAACACTCATCGCCGGACTGTGCGCCCTCATCCTGGGCGCCATCCCCGCAGGGGCCCAATGGGGTCCCCGGACTATCCCTGAGCCGACGGACGGCCTGAAGGATGCCTATCAGGGCTACTTCAAGATCGGTGTCGCCGTCAACAACCGCAACGTACAGGATCCCGACCAGATCAAGGTCGTCCTGCGCGAATTCAACAGCATCACGGCGGAAAACGCCATGAAGCCCCAGCCGACCGAACCCCGCAAGGGCGAGTTCAACTGGGAGGACGCCGACCGCATCGCCGACTTCTGCCGCGCCAACGGCATCAAGATGCGCGGCCACACCCTGATGTGGCACAGCCAGATCGGCAGCTGGATGTATCAGGACGAGAAGGGCAAGCTCCTGTCCAAGGAGGAGTTCTACGCCAACATGAAGCACCACATCCAGGCCGTCGTGAACCGCTACAAGGATGTCGTCTACTGCTGGGACGTGGTCAATGAGGCCGTCGCCGACAGCCCCGTCTACCCGGGCCGCCCCGAGCTGCGCAATTCCCCGATGTACCAGATCGCCGGCGAGGAGTTCATCTACAAGGCCTTCGAGTACGCCCACGAAGCCGACCCGAACGCCCTCCTCTATTACAACGACTACAATGACGCCGAGCCCGCCAAGAGCCAGCGCATCTACAACCTCGTCAAGCGCATGAAGGACGCCGGCGTGCCCATCGACGGCATCGGCATGCAGGCCCACTACAATGTGTACGGCCCGTCGATGAAGGAAGTGGACGACGCCATCAAGCTCTACTCCACCGTCGTGGACCACATCCACCTCACCGAGCTGGACATCCGCATCAACGAGGACATGGGCGGAGGTCTGCGCTTCAACCAGGGCCAGGCCACGGTTTCCGACTGGGAGCGCACCCTGCAGCAGGACCAGTACGTGAACCTCTTCAAGGTCCTCCGCAAGCACAAGGATGTGATTGACTGCGTCACCTTCTGGAACGTCTGCGACAAGGATTCCTGGCTGGGCGTCCGCAACTATCCCCTCCTCTTCGACGAGAACTACAAGCCCAAGCAGGCGTACTTCGCCGTCAAGGGCTTCGATCCCAAGATGGACGACGCCGTGATCATCGAGGACTTCAAGCCGTCCGAGCTGAACCAGCCCGGCCAGGAGTACCCGATGGTCAACTCCCAGGGCTACGCCCGCTTCAAGGTCAACGCCCCCAAGGCCACTTCCGTGATCGTCAGCCTCGGTCTCGGCGGCTCCGGCGGCACCGTGCTCCACAAAGCCGAGGACGGCTCCTGGATGGGCACCACCAGCGGCCCGATGGACGAGGGCTTCCACTATTATCACCTCACCATCGACGGCGGCGTGTTCAACGACCCCGGCACCGGGAACTTCTACGGCTCCACCCGCTGGGAGAGCGGCATCGAGATCCCGGCGCACGACCGGGCCTTCTACGCCGAGCGCGACGTCCCGCACGGAAATGTCCAGCAGATCCTCTTCTGGTCCAACAGCACCAACCAGCTCCGCAAGGCCTTCGTCTACACGCCGGCCGGCTACGAGAAGAACAAGAAGAAGTATCCCGTCCTCTACCTGCAGCACGGCTGGGGTGAGAACGAGTACGCCTGGCATGTCCAGGGCCACGCCAACCTCATCATGGACAACCTCATTGCCGACGGCAAGATCGAGCCGTTCATCATCGTGATGACCTACGGCATGACCAACGAGGGCTTCCGTCCCGGCCAGCCCCGCACCGGCGGCATGCGGAACATGATGGACAACGGCTTCGAGACCGTCCTCTGCGACGAGCTCATCCCGTACGTGGACGCCCACTTCCGCACGATTGCCAAGCGCGAAAGCCGCGCCATGGCCGGGCTGTCGATGGGCGGCATGGAGACCCACACCATCACCCTGGCCCGTCCGGAGGTGTTCGCGTGGTTCGGCCTGCTGTCCGGCGGCACCTACAATCCCGAGGAAATCGCGGCTGCCGGCCTGGACAACAAGTCCGTGAAGGGCATCTTCGTCGGCTGCGGCAGCAAGGAGGGCCCGGACCAGATCCGCGCCGCCGCCCAGAAGCTGCAGGAAGCCGGCTACAACGCCAAGGGTTATGTCTCCGAGGGCACGGCCCACGAGTTCCTGACCTGGCGCCGCTGCCTGCTCGAGATGGCTCCGATGCTCTTCAAGAAATAGGCACTCGCCCCCTTTTGAACGACCGGTTCCCGCATGCTGGCGGAAGCCGGTCGTTTTTTTGTCCGGACAGGAAAAAAGACGGCGGAAATTTGGATATCCGGGCGGAAATGGCGAATTTTGCCGCGCAAAAACAGCAGAACAACGATATGAATTTGTTCCTCGGCACAGGGATCGCCCATACGATCCTGCTCTTCGCCGTCGTGATCGGCACCGGCCTCCTGCTCGGGAAGTTCAAGATCAAGGGGATCTCGATCGGATCCACCTGGATCCTGTTCCTGGGCATCCTGGTCAGCCATTTCGGCTTCCGGGCTGACCCGATCGCCCTTGAGTTCATGAAGGACTTCGGCCTCATCCTCTTCGTCTTCTCCATCGGATTGCAGGTCGGTCCGGGTTTCTTCCAGTCCTTCCGCAAAGGGGGTGTCACGATGAACCTGCTGGCCACAGGCATGATCCTGCTGGCTGTTCTGGTGACGCTGGCCATCCATTGGATCACCGGCGAGAGCCTGACCACGATGGTCGGCGTGATGTCCGGCGCCGTCACCAACACGCCCGGCCTCGGTGCCGCACAGCAGACCCTGCTGGATGCGCTGACCGCCAACGGCTCCACGGCGGCAGCGGCCTCGTCCGCTGCCGATGAGCTGGCCTCCGCCTACGCCGTCGCCTACCCGCTCGGCGTACTCGGTGTCATCTTTCTCGTCATTCTGCTGAAAAGCATCTTCAAGGTGGATCTGAAACATGAACAGGAAGAGCTGGAGAAGGCCGATAAACCGGCCGACAGCGCCCGCCGCATGCATTGCGAGGTGCAGAATCCGGCCGTGTTCGGCAAGCGTCTGTCGGACGTGGTGGGCGGCAACAGCGACAAGTTCCTGATCTCGCGCCTGATGCGAAACGGCGATATCTTCATTCCCGGCCCGGACACGGTCCTGGAACAGGGAGACAAGGTCCTCATCGTGACCTCACAGCCCAACGTGGAGACCGTGCGCATCATCTTCGGCGAGGAGGTGCCCCTGCACCTGGACGACTGGGTGCGTCAGGGCGAACACATCATCTCGCGCCGCCTGGCCATTTCCAAGTCCGGTCTGACCGGCAAACACCTCCGCGAACTGCACATCCGGAACGACTACGGCGTCACCGTGACGCGCGTCATGCGCGCCGGCGTGGAGCTCGTGGCCCGGCCCGGCCTCATCCTCCAGATGGGCGACAGCATCCAGGTCGTCGGCACTCCGGACGCCATCGATCAAGTGGCCCGGCTGGTCGGAAACAAGCCCGAACGGCTCACGCACCCGAACCTCGTTCCCATCTTCCTCGGCATTGCCCTCGGCGTCATCTTCGGTTCGATTCCGATCCGCTTCCCGGGCATCCCGCAGCCGGTCCGTCTCGGCCTTGCCGGCGGCCCGCTGATCATCGCCATCCTGCTCGGCCACTTCGGCCCGAAATGGCGCATCACGACCTACACCACCCTCAGCGCCAACATGATGCTGCGCGAGATCGGTATCAGTTTCTTCCTGGCGGCCGTGGGTCTGGGCGCCGGAGAAGGCTTCGTCAGCGCCCTGCTCGACGGTGGATACTGGTGGATCCTGTATGGCGCATTGATCACCTTGATTCCGGTGCTGCTCACCGGCCTGGTCGCACGGCTGGCGTTCAAGTTCAACTTCTACCAGATCTGCGGCCTGCTGTCCGGCGGCACCACGGATCCGGCTGTCCTGGCCTTTGCGCAGGACGCTTACGGCACGGACTACACTTCCGTCAACTACGCCACGGTGTACCCGCTGACGATGTTCCTGCGGGTGCTGGCGGCGCAGCTGATGGTCCTGTTCGCAATCGCCTGATCAGGCCTCCGGGCCGATGCGGATATCGCAGTCGGCCGGGGCCTTGATATTTCCGTCGAGAATCACTTCCCCGCACGAATCGGCCCGGATCGAGCCCGTGCGGGGATTTTTGATGGACGTGACATGCCCCCGGATGGTAGCGTGCACGTCAGAATATTCCAGCGCCAGATCGGCGTCCGGCTCAAAGGTGCAGTCCTCCAGCACAAGACCGTCCGCATAGCAGAGCGGCTGCGTGCCGCCGATACGGCAGCGCACCAGGCGCAGGTTTTTCGAATGCCAGCCCAGATATTCGCCGTTGATGAAGGAATCATAGACGGTCACGTTCTCCGTCTCCCACAGGGAATCCTTGCTCTGCAGGTCGCTGTCGCGGATCTCCACGTTTTTCGTATGCTGGAAGGCATAGTTGCCGAAGAGCTTGAGGTTCCGTACACGGATATTGCTGCAATTCATGAAGATATAGTCCGCTTCGCGGGCCTCCACGTTGTCGATGTCTATGCCGTCGCAGGCCCAGAAAGTCTCCTGTGCGTGCGGCATGACCACGTTGCGCAGCCGGATGTCCCGGCTCTCGCGGAACATCTTCGGCGCCTGCTGGTCGCAGTTGCGCAGCTCCACCGAGCGGCTGTGCCACACCGAGGAACGGGCGCTCTCGGCGAAGTGGCAGTCCGTCACGAGGACGTTGTCGCAGCACCAGAAAACATACTTGCCCTCAAAACGGCAGTGCAGCGCCTCGATGTCGGATCCTTCCTTGACGGAAGACTCTCCAAGGTGGATGGTGACATCTTCCAGACGCAGCCCGTGTTTGTTGTAGAGCGGCCTTTCGCCGCCGAATTCACGCTTAATGATGATTTTCATAAAAAATTCTCTGCAAAGATAGCCTTTTTGCAATTAATTAGGTAATTTTGCCTGGTTTTTAACAAACGTTAGTAGCTTTATGTCCCTGCACATCTCCGCCAAGACCCAGGCTATGCCTGCCTCCGCCATCCGTAAACTGGTTCCCCTCTCCGACGCCGCCAAGGCCCGGGGCATCCACGTGTACCACCTCAACGTGGGCGCACCGGACATCAAGTCCCCCGACTGCGCCTTCAACGCCGTCGTGGACAAATGCAAGGGCATGCACCACCTCTCCTACACCAACTCCGCCGGACTCATCGAACTCCGCGAAGGCATGGTGAAGAAGTACTATAAGAAAATCGGCATCGACATCGAGCTGGGCGAGCTGCTCATCGACGTGGCCGGCAGCGAAGCCTTCGCCGTGGCCATGCAGGTGGCCGCCGACCCCGGCGACGAGATCATCGTCGTGGAGCCGTTCTACACCAATTACCAGACCTTCGCCTACCTGAACGGGATCACGCTCAAGGCCGTTCCGACCGATATCCGCGAGGGCTTCAAGGTCCCCGACATCTCCGAGTTCGAGAAGCTCGTGACCCCGAAGACGCGCGCCGTGCTGCTCAGCAACCCGTGCAATCCGTCCGGCAAGCTTTTCACCCGGGAGGAAATGCTTCAGATCGGCGACTTCTGCCGCCGGCACGAGCTCTTCCTCATCTCGGACGAAGTGTACCGCGAGTTCTGCTATACCGACGAGCCGCACTTCTCCGCCATGAACATCCCGGGCTGCGAGCAGAACGTCATCCTGGTGGACTCCGTATCCAAGCGCTACAACCTCTGCGGCGCCCGCATCGGCTGCATCGTCTCGCACAACAAGGACGTGATGGCCGCCGCGCTCAAGTTCGCCCAGTCCCGCCTTTGCCCGCCGGTGCTCGGCCAATATGCCGCCATCGGTGCGCTGGACACGCCGCAGTCCTACTTTGACGAAGTCCGGGAGGAATACATCCGCCGGCGCGACTGTGCCGTGGAGATGCTGAACGCCATCCCCGGCGTCTTCGCCCCCAAGCCCTTCGGCGCCTTCTACACCGTCGCGGAGCTGCCGGTCGCCGATGCGGAAGACTTCGCCCGCTGGATGCTCACCGAATTCAACGTCGACGGCGCCACGACGATGGTGACACCCGCCACATCCTTCTACAAGACCCCGGGCGTCGGACGCAACCACGTCCGCATCGCCTATGTACTGGAAGTGCCTGCCCTGCGCAAGGCGCTCAGCATCCTGGCCCAAGGCCTCGCCGAATATCAAAAGACCCATCCGGATGGGCTGGCGTAAATTCTGCGGCTGGGCACTCCGGAAGCTCGGCTGGACGGTCGTCGAAGGCCTCCCCGAGGAGAAGAAGTGCATCATGCTGGGCGTCCCGCACACCACCGTGTGGGACTTCCTCATCGCTTACCTTTACTATAAATCCATCGGCGGCGACGCCCTCTGCATGGTCAAGAAGGAGATGTTCTTCCCGCCCCTGGGCTGGATTCTCCGGGCCATGGGCGGCATTCCCGTGGACCGGAGCAATTCCGCCGCGCTGGTGCGCAGCCTGATCCAGCAGATGAACGAGAAGGAGACCTTCCACCTGGCCATCGCGCCGGAAGGCACCCGAAAGCCCGTCAAGCGCTGGAAGAGCGGTTATCACCTGATCGCCCGCGAGACGGGCGTGCCCGTCTATCTGGGCTACTTCGACTGGAAGCGCAAGCGCGTGGGCCGCGGACAGAAGGTCGAACTCACCGACGACGCCGCTGCAGACACCCGGCGCATCCAGGAGATCTACGAGTCCATGGACCTGGGCGCCCGCCATCCTGAAAAATACGTTACACACTGATGCGACACGACTTCAAGACCCTTTCCGATCTGTACGACTACGCTTCTGCGAAGTACGCCAAACGGACTGCGGCCGAGTTTACCGACGGACAGCAGTCTTACACCTACGCCCGTTTCCGGGAGACCAGCGACAACCTGTCGCGCATCCTGTCCAATTTCGGCATCAGCGCCTCCGACAAGGTAGGCATCCTGTCCGAAAACGGACCGCACTGGAGCATCGCCTTCTTCGCCGTCACCGCCTATGGGCGCGTGGCGGTCCCGATGCTTAATGAGCTGTCTTCCAGCGAAGTGGAGAGTATCCTCGGGCACTCCGAGGCCAAGGCCCTCTTCGTCTCCCGCCGCCAGCTCAAGAAGGTCAGCGACGCGGCGATGGCCCGGCTCAGCCTGGTGATCGACATCGACACCTTCGAATTCATCAAGCACGACGATGCCGCATTCACCTGCGACGGCCGCGTGGCCACGCCCAATCCCATGGACATGGCCGCCCTCATCTACACCTCCGGCACCACCGGTTCACCGAAAGGCGTGATGCTCAGCCACCGCAACTTCTGCGCGTCGGTACTGGACTCCTGGTACGCCCAGCACGAGAACAAGCATTCCGTCTTCCTGTCCATCCTCCCGATGGCGCACACCTACGAGATGACGCTCGGCCTGCTGTACCCCTTCTCCGTGGGAGCGCGCGTCTGTTACCTGCGGCGCGTCCCTACGCCCACCGTCCTCAAGCAAACGCTGAAGGAGATCCGCCCCACGACCGTGCTCTCCGTCCCGCTCATCATTGAGAAAATGTACAAGTCCAGCATCGTCCCGACCATCCGCGAGAGCAGGTTCCTGAGCTATCTGGAGGAGCACATGCCACGCCTGCTTGCCCTGCTGGTCGGTATCAAGCTGAGCAATATTTTCGGCGGCCGCCTGCACTTCTTCGGCATCGGCGGCGCCAAGCTCGATCCCGAGGTGGAGACCTTCCTGCACCGCGCCGGCTTCCCCTACGGCATCGGCTACGGCCTCACGGAGACGGCCCCGCTCGTCTGTGCCGCTCCCCCGTTCAAGACGCATGTCGGCTCCACCGGCCACCCCACCCACGGCGCGCAGGTGCGCCTGGCGGACATCAACCCGGAGACCGGCCTGGGCGAGATCGTCGTCAAGGGCCCCAATGTCATGATGGGCTATTACAAAGACTACGAGCGCACGCAGTCCGTCCTCAGCCAGGACGGCTGGTTCCGCACCGGCGACCTGGCCTCCATCGACGCCAAGGGGCGCTTCTCCATCCGCGGCCGTCTGCGCAACATGATCGTCGGCGCCTCCGGGGAGAACATTTACCCGGAAGAAATCGAACACGTAATCAACAGCTTCGACGGCATCGGAGAGTCCCTGGTCATCGAGCGCGACGGACAGCTCATCGCGCTCGTCAAGTTCGAGGACAACGTCCTGAACTGGAACCTCGAGGGGCAGGACCGCTTCATCGAAGACCTGGAGAAAAGGCGCAAAGCCATCCTGGACTTCGTCAACGAGAAGGTCAGCCGCTTCTCCAAGATCAAGGACGTCGAGATCCGGAAAGAGCCCTTCAGCAAGACGGCCACCCACAAGATCCGCCGCTTCCTCTACGAGAAGAAATAAGCGTCAGACCCAGAGCTCGGCGAGGTCGAGCACCAGCCGCTCGGTCTTCTCCCAGCCCAGGCAGGGATCGGTGATGGACTTGCCATACACGCCCCCGTCCGGCTTCTGGCAGCCGTCTTCGAGGTAGGACTCGATCATCATGCCCTTGACCAGCCGGTGGATTTCTTCGCTGTGGCGGGTGCTGTGCAGCACCTCCTTGGCGATGCGCACCTGCTCGTCGTAACGCTTGCCGGAGTTGCTGTGGTTCGTGTCCACGAGCACGGCGGGATTGGCCAGGCCGCTCTCCGCATACAGGGCGCTCAGGCGGGCCAGGTCCTCGTAATGATAATTGGGATGCGCGATCCCGTGCGAGTCCACGTAGCCGCGCAGGATGGCGTGCGCATAGGGATTGCCCTTGCTCTCCACTTCCCAGTTGCGATAGATGAACATGTGGGCGCTCTGGGCGGCTTTCAAGGCGTTCATCATGACGGACAGGTCCCCGCCCGTGGGGTTCTTCATGCCCACCGGGATGTCCAGGCCGCTGGCCGTTATGCGGTGCTGCTGGTCCTCCACGGAACGGGCGCCCACCGCCACGTACGACAGCAGGTCGTCCAGGAAGCGGTGGTTCTCCGGATAAAGCATCTCGTCGGCGCAGGAGAAGCCGGTCTCGTTGATGGCGCGCATGTGCAGCTTGCGGATGGAGATCAGGCCGCGGAGCATGTCGGAATGCTCCTGCGGATTCGGCTGGTGCAGCATGCCCTTATAGCCGGCGCCGGTGGTGCGCGGCTTGTTGGTGTAGATGCGCGGCACGATCACGATCTTGTCGGACACGCGGTCCTGCAACCCGCGCAGGCGGGAAATGTATTCAATCACGGCATCCTCCCGGTCGGCCGAACAAGGCCCGATCACGAGCAGCAGCTTGCCGCTCGCGCCGGACAGGACCTCGCGGATGCTCTCGTCGTTGGCGTGCTTGGCCGCCGCCCCTTCCGCGGAGATCGGATACATCTCCTTGATCTCCTTGGGGATCGGCAGCTTGCGCTTGAAAATCATATTCATGGTATTCCCTGTTATTTATCGAAAAACGAACGCCGGTACGTGGACAGGCGCATCATCTCCTTCATGGTCTTTTCATCCCCGCGGGCGAGCGCATCGCGCAGTTCGGAAAACTTGGCGAGGAAAAGGTCCATCTGCGACAGCAACTCGTCCCGGTTCTCCAGGAACAGCTCCGTCCACATGTTCTCGTTGATCCGGGCGATGCGCGTGAGGTCCCGGAACGAATCGCCCGTGTACTCCGCCAGGTGCTCGGACTCCTTGCAGTCCATCAGCGCCACGGCGATGCAGTGCGTGAGCTGCGAGAGGAAGCCGATCATCTCGTCGTGCGCCTCAATCGACAGCACGGCGATATTCCGGAATCCCAGGATGCAGCCCAGCGTGCGCACCAGTTCGATCCCCTCGGGCGTATTCTTCTCCGTGGGGGTGATAATGAAGTTGGCGCCGTCAAAGACGTGGCTGTCGGCATATTCCACGCCGGAGCGTTCGCGGCCCGCCATCGGATGGGACGGCACGAACTCCACGTCCGGCCGCAGCATCTCCTGGACGGCCGGGACGACGGCGCGCTTGACGCCGGTCACGTCCGTGATCACGGCCCCTTCCTTCAGATAATCCTGGTAGCGCTCCACCCAGGCCACGAAAGCCTTGGGATACAGCGCGAAGACCACCAGGTCGAACTGTGAGACATATTCGCGCGTCACCTCCACCTGGCCGTGGGCGATATAGCCCTTCTCCAGGGCGAAATCCAGAGTCTCCTGACGGCGGGCCAGCGCACCCACCTCGAAGCCCAGCGAACTGAGCTTCTGGGCATAAGATCCTCCGATCATGCCAAGGCCCACGATGAGCACGCGCCGATAGTTGATGAATCCTTTCGTCATGCCGCACGCAGATAATCGGTACCGAAGCGCAGGGCGAGCTGGTCGCAGAGCACTACGGACACCAGGGCCGTCACCACGGGGCAGATCCGCCGGATGATGGCCGGATCGTGCCGCCCGGTGAGGGCGAGTTCCACATCTTTACCTTCTTTGAAATCCACCGTCCGCTGCGGCCGCGCAATGGAAGGCGTGGGCTTGACCGCCAGGTTGAAGACGACGGGCATCCCGTTGGTGATGCCGCCGTTGATGCCGCCGTTGCGGTTGGTCTCCGTGACCACGCGCCCGTCCTGCATCCGGAAGGGATCGTTGGCCTGCGAACCGCGCAGGCCGGCCAGACCGAATCCGTCGCCGAACTCGATGCCCTTGACCCCGCCCACGGCGAACGCCGCCCGGGCGAGCACGCCCTCGAGCGAGTCGAACCAGGGCTCCCCCAGCCCGGCGGGCAGGCCGCAGATGCCGGTCTGGATCACGCCGCCGACCGAGTCCTGTTCCGCTTTCGCGGCCAGCACGGCGGCTTCCACCTGCTCCTCGAGGTCGAGGATCAGCGGGAAGCGCCGGGACTCGATGCGGTCGATCTCGGAGGCCACGTCCGTGAACGGGGCGTCCTCCACCCCGGCGCAGCGCAGGATGTGCGTGCCCAGGCGGATGCCCTTCGCCGCAAGCGCCTGCCGGCAGATGGCTC
>CAJOMY010000042.1 GCA_905235775.1 uncultured Bacteroidales bacterium
TGCCTTTGCGGCAGGGGTCGGAACCCCTGAGAGCGCTCCTCATGAGCTTCTCGGAAGCTCACTCCATTTTTATTTGGATTACAAACATAGGGACTTATTGCCGCCGAGCAGCAGGCTGCCGCACCTTCGACCTGTTGCTTCGCAACCCTACCCGGGAAAATGGTCGAAGGTGCGGCAGCCTGCTGTCCGATAAAACGTGCGAATTTACGAATTAATCCGTAAATTTGCATCCTCACCAGTGATTATGACGATGATTAAATCGATGACCGGCTATGGCAAAGGCATTGCCGAACTCTCCACCGGGCGCCTCACGCTCGAGATCCGCACCCTGAACGGGAAGAATTGTGATATCAACATCAAATCCGTCCTTCTCCCCAAAGAGCGGGAACTGGAAGTCCGCAAGACGCTCACCGAAGCGATCCAGCGCGGCACCGTGGATCTGCTGCTGACTTTCGAGCCGAAGGCCGGCCCGGCTGCCCGCCGCATTGACGCGGCGCTGGTGGAAGATTATTTCCGTCAGGTCCACACCATCGGCTGCAAAGTCGGCATCCCCATGCCGAAGGAGGAGTACCTGGAGGCGATCCTGCGTTTCCCCGACGTCTTTGAGGGCGGGAAGCAGGAGACCATTCCCGAAGGGGAATGGTCGGCCGTCGCGGCAGCGCTGCAGGATGCCCTGGCGGCGCTGGACGCTTTCCGCAGCCGCGAAGGTGCTGCGCTCTATGCCGACGTCACCTCCCGCGTGGCGAAGATCCTCGCCCTTTACGACGAGGTGGAGACCTTCGAACAGGAACGCGTCGCCGCCGTGCGCGAACGCATCCTGAAAGCCGCCGCCGACTTGCAGGTCAAGCTGGACAAGGAGCGCTTCGAGCAGGAGATGATCTTCTACCTGGAGAAGCTGGACATCAACGAGGAGAAGGTCCGCCTGCGCCAGCACTGCAAGTACTTCATGGACACCATCGACGGTGAACCCGCCCCGGGCCGCAAGCTCGGATTCATCATCCAGGAAATGGGCCGCGAGATCAACACCACCGGGTCGAAAGCCAACCACGCCGGCATCCAGCAGCTTGTCGTCCGGATGAAGGACGAACTGGAGAAGATCCGCGAACAGTCGATGAATATCCTGTAACCTCATCCCCGTCCTGATCGGGAATCTCTTTCCGCCAGCCTCGCGGCTTTTCTCGTAGTCGGTTGCGGAATCGCAAAGACGGTTTGGACATATTGATTTCGCGTCTGCGGGATCAGGAGGGGAAGCCCTTTTGGCAAAAACTCGAGGCCATTACCCAACGCAGGGAGATAACCATTATGAGATCCGACTGTGGTAATGCATCATGGAAACTGCTGATGAAAAGAAAATAAAAAATGGGTCGCCGCAGCGACCCATAAACTTGGAGCAGTGTTCGACCTGGCATACTCCCCTCGGCAATTCTCACCGGTTAGTCCCGCAAGGGGACAATGCAAAGATGGCGAAAAAAACGTGCGCCGGGAGCGCTGGGGGGCTTCTCCGCTCCCGGGTCCGGAATGACTATGAAATGCCCGATCAGGCCGGGCCTGACGGACGGGACGGAGCTGGGCATGACAAGATAGGGAGGGGCGGGGATTTAATCGGACAGTTCCAGCCAGCGCTCCTCGCGGCGGCTGATTTCGTTCATCAACGTCCGGATGCGCTCGGAGGCGGCCTGGAGCTCGGTGTAGGGGAGGGTGCCGGAGGACATTCGCGCCTCGAGCTCCGCCTTCTCGGCTTCGAGTTTCGGCAGCTCCGCCTCGATCGCCTCCAGCTCTTTCTGCTCCTTGTATTTCAGCTTGCGGGGTTTGCCGGTCGGAGGGGTCGCCGGGACGGCAGCTGCCCCTGCTCCGCTATCGGGCTTCGCTTCGCTGACGTCCGACCCTGCCCGGGTGAACGGCTCCGCAGGGGCACTGCCGCTCCCGGCTCTGTTGGAGAAGCCGAAGGATACTGAAGCGGCGCCGGTGCTGCCTGACGGCGAAGGCTCAGCCGCAGCAGGATTCGTGGCGTCGAATCCGGTTCCCGCGCCAGCGGGAAGCGAGGATGGAAGCCGAGACGCAGGCACACCGGGCCGCTTGTCCGCCCGCGGGGCAGAGGCACCCGCCCGGTGGGATTTCTCAAGGTCCTTGACATACGCCCGGTACTCGCTGAACTTGCCGATGAAATCCTTGACGCGGCCCTCGCCGGTGAAGACCAGCAGGTGGTCCGTCACGCGGTCCAGGAAGTGGCGGTCGTGGCTGACGATGAGCAGGCTGCCCTGGAAGTCCTTGAGATATTCCTCCAGGATATTCAAAGTGACGATGTCCAGGTCGTTGGTGGGCTCGTCCAGGATGAGCAGGTTGGGCTCCTGCAGCAGGATGGTCAGCAGGTAGAGCCGCCGCTTCTCGCCGCCCGAGAGACGCTCCACGCGCGTTGAGAGCATGTCGTGCGGGAAGAGGAAGCGCCCCAGCAGGCGCGTGTCGGGCACGATGTCGAGCACCGTGTCGCCCGGCCGGAACTCCATGCCCTGCTGGCGGTAATAACCGATGCGCAGGGTCTCGCCCCGGTCGATCACTCCGCTGTCAGGCTCCAGGGCACCGGTCAGCAGGTCCAGGAAGGTGCTCTTCCCGACGCCGTTGCGCCCCACGATGCCGATCCTGTCGGCGCGCTGGAAATTGTAGGTGAAGTCCCGCAGCATCGGGATTCCTTCCCAGTCATAGCAGACTTCGCGGCAGTTGATGATCTTGCCGCCGAGCCGGGCGCTGCCGCCCACGCCTTCGAAGCTGAGCTGCTGCGTGCGGTACACCTGCGCCGCGCGGTCGGCGAGCTCGTGGAAGGCGTCAATGCGGTACTGGGCCTTGCCCGTGCGGGCGCAGGGCGTGGCGCGGATCCACTCCAGTTCGCGCCGGAGCAGGTTGCGGACCTTGTCCGTCTCGGCGTTGTAGTGCGCGATGCGCTCCTGCCGCTTTTCCAGGTAGTTCTGGTAATTTCCCTTGTAGGTATAGACGGCGCCGTGGTCCAGTTCCATCACAGTGTTGCACACCCGGTCGAGGAAGTAGCGGTCGTGCGTGACCATGAGCAGGGTGCAGCGGCTGCGTTTGAGATAAGCCTCCAGGAACTCAATGGCCTCGATGTCCAGGTGGTTGGTGGGCTCGTCGAGGATGAGGAAATCGGCTTGCAGGGCGAGGAGCTCGCTGAGGGCCACCCGCTTGGCTTCGCCGCCGGAGAGCGCCGCCATGGGCTTGTCGAAGTCCTGCAGGCGGAAGGAAGTGAGAATCTCGCGCAGGCGCTGCCGGTAGTCGCGCAACTCCTCCTCGTGAAAGGAAGCGAGCTGCGGAGCGGCGTGGCGCAGGGCCTGCTCTTCGATGCCCAGGGCGGGGTCGAAGGTGTATTCCTGCTGAAGGAAGGCGATGCGGATGTCTTTCAGGAAGAGGATGCGTCCGCCGGAGTCGGATTTGTCCTCCCCGGCGAGGATGCGCAGCAGCGAGGTTTTGCCCGTGCCGTTGGGAGCGATCAGCGCAATCTTGTCGCCTTCGTTGATATTGAAGCCGATGTGCTCGAAGAGGATCTTGGGGCCGTAGGCCTTGGAGATGTTCTCGATCTGCAGGTAGCTGGGCATACTACATCAGGCCGAGCACCCGGGAGCGGGACAGCAGGCAGTCGCCCACGGACGCGGCCTTGCGGCCCAGCTGCGAGAGGACGATGGTGGTGTCCGCGGAGACGCGGGGCAGGGAGAGGCGGTTGACCGCCGTCTTGATCGGGAGCAGGAGGTAGTCCTTGCCGACGATTAGGCGGCCGCCGATCACCACGAGGCCCGGGTTGAAGACGTTCAGCACGCCGGAGATGCCGCGGCCGAGCGTGTCGCCGATCTGCCCGATGGAGTCGATGGCGAGCACGTCGCCTTCTTCGACAGCCTTCAGGATCTCATCCAGCTCCACGTCGCCTTTCTGGTTGTAGGCGGCGGCCATCGAGGAGGCCTGTCCCTTCTTCAACTTCTCCACGATCATGCGGTGCAGCGCGGAGCCGGAGGCCCCCGTCTCCAGGCAGCCGACCTTGCCGCAGCGGCAGATGATGTCGTTGTCCAGGACGGGGAAATGCCCGAGCTCGCCGGAGTAGCCGGACTTGCCGTAATAGAGCTTGCCGTCCATGATGATGCCCATGCCGAGACCCCAGCTGACATTGATGAAAATCATGTCGGGGTCGGCTTTCTTGCCGAGGGACATGTATTCACCGTAGGCCATGGCGCGGGAGTCGTTCTCGATGGTCACCGGGACGTTGAACTCCTTCTGGAAAATGCTGCCCAGGGGGAGGTCGTCGCTGACGAAATAGGTGAGGCTGTAGCCTTTCTCGGGATTGACGCGGCCGGAGAGGCTTACGCCCACGCCGAGGACCTTGATCCAGGGGATCCCGCTGCGGATGACCTCGTCCATCACCATGCGGCACATGGTGCGGAAGGAATTCTCGTTGGCGACGAGCACGAACTCGATGTCCTGGATGTAGGAGATGACCTTGCCCTTGAAATCGCTGATGGCGATGTGGAAGTGGTGGCGCGCCACGTCCACGCCCACGAAATAACCCGCGTCCGGGTTCAAGCCGTATACGCTGGGGCGGCGGCCTCCGGAGGTGCCCACCTTGCCCTCGTCCTTGAGGAAGTCCTCTTCGATGAGCTCGGAGACAAACTTGGTGATGGTGGGGACGCTGATTCCCAACGCCCGGCTGAAGTCGGCGATGCTGAAATTGTTGTGCGTGATGCACAGACGGAGGATTTCGCGTTTGACAGCAGCGCTTTTGCTGGAGGGATCGTTGAGGAAAGTGGAGGTCATATCGGTTCGCGTAAACACAGGCTTGTGCAAAAATATAAAAAGTTTCCCTATATTTGTCATTATTTTTGAAGAAATTTAATAATGTCGTTCAAAAAGTTCTTCAAACGTCTCCGGGAACGCCGGCTGTCCCTCAAGACGAAACTCATCCTGAGCATGTTGTCGATCGCCGCCATCCTGCTGGTCTCCCTGCTGATCTCCGTCATGGAGTATTCCGGGATGAGCAATTATGTGTCCGACCTGATCGCTGACGACATCAGCAGCATCAACGTGGCCAACCGCCTGGCCGATATGAGCAATACCTACAACCTGCAGATCCTCGAGGTGATCGGCGACGAGACCTCGCTGCGGGTGCCCGCCTTCGACGATGGGTATTTCAAGTCCCACTGCGACTCGCTCCGGTCGAGCGTGCCGTCCAACACGGTGAAGCCGCTGGCTGATTCGGTGATGTATTCGTATTCCGCGTACATGCTGACCTCGCTGGAGCTGGAGGACGTGCTGCAGTCGGACTTCATCGACACGCGTTCCTGGTATTTTGAGCGGCTGCAGCCGCGCTATGAGCGCCTGCACAACGACCTGGGGGCACTCTCGAGCGCCATCTACCAGGACTTGGCGAAGAATTCCGCCACCTTCGAGGGGGGGTTCTACCGGAGTATCATCCCGGGCATCGTGGCGGTGGGCGTGGGCCTGCTGCTGGTGGTGATGCTGCTCTCTTTCCTGCTGGCTTTCTACGTGAACCCGCTCTACAGGATGCTGGACGGCCTGGACGCATATCGCTCGCAGGATAAAAAGTACACCGTCCGCTTCGACGGCGACGACCAGCTCTCCCAGCTCAACGACGGCATCTCCGAGCTGGCCAACGAGAACCGGCAGCTTCGCAGCCGGATCAAGACAATGGGCAGACCATGAACTGGAAGGTCATCAGCAGGAATATCGGCTATGCCCTCCTCGTCAGTGCGCTTTTCATGCTGCTGTCGGCGGGGGTGGCGCTGGCGGACGGGCACGATTCCGCGCTCGCGGCCCTGCTGATTTCGTTCCTGATCACCTTTATCGTGGGCATTTTCCCCTTCATCTTTGTCCGTGAGACGCCGGCGATTTCGCTGAAGGAGGGTTACGTGATCATTTTCCTGTCCTGGATGCTTTCTTTCATCTTCGGTATGCTGCCGTATGCCCTGTGGGGCGGCCCGTTTACCCTGCAGAACGCCTGGTTCGAGTCGGTGAGCGGATTCACGACCACGGGAGCGACCATCCTGGACGACATCGAGGCGCTGCCGAAGAGCCTGCTCTTCTGGCGGGCGTCCACGCATTTCATCGGCGGTCTGGGAGTCGTGGTCTTCCTGCTGCTGCTCATTCCGGGCTCGAACCAGATGAAGATGCGCCTGACGAACATGGAGCTGACCTCGCTGTCGCGGGGCGGCTATTCCACCCGGACCAACAAGACCGTCTATATCTTCGCTTACGTATATCTGGCGCTGCTGGTGTTGTCCTTCGTCTCCTACCTCCTGGCCGGGATGCCGGTTTTCGATGCCGCATGCCATGCGATGAGCGTCAGCGCCACGGGCGGGTTCAGCACGCGCAACGCTTCGATCGCCGCCTTCAACTCCCGCTGGATCGAGGGCATCACGATGGTCTTCATGTACCTGTCTTCGCTGCATTTCGGCATCATTTACCTGGCCGTCATCACGCGCTCCATCAAGCCGTATGACAACCCGGTGGTGCGCTTCTATACGGGCTCGATCATCGTGGTGGCGCTCATTGTCGGCGCCGGCTTGAAGGGAAACGGCATCTGCGCGACTTGGGGCGACGCCGTCTGGAACGGCTTCTTCGAGACGCTCTGCGTCACGTCGACTTCCGGTTTCGCCATCCTGGACAATGCCGAGTGGCCGATGTGGATTGTCATGGTGCTGATGTTCTCCGCCGTGATGTGCGGCAGCGCCGGATCGACCTCCGGCGGCGTCAAGGTAGACCGTATCCTGCTGTTGTTCAAGTCGGTGGGCCGGCGGGTGAACCGCATTCTCCACCCTTCTTCGGTGAATGAGGTCCGGCTGGGCAAGCGCGTCCTGCGCGAGGAGGAGGTCTCGCCGCACCTGTTGTACCTGGCGCTCTACGGCCTGCTGATCGCCGTCTCCGTGGTGTTGAGCCTGGCGGTGGGCGTGGACCACCAGAACAGCTTCATCGCCTCGGTCACGAGCCTGGGCAATGTGGGCCCCGCCTACGGGGCATTGGGGACGATGGGCTCCTTCAACGGGATTCCCGCCCTGGGCAAACTGATTTTCACCGTCGATATGTTCCTCGGCCGCATCGAAATCTACCCGGTGCTGGCGGTCGTGGCCATGATCTTCGCCAAACGCGCCCGCGAGTAATGGATCGCGCCGGCTTTCTGGAGCAGTTGTTCCGCAAGCATTTCAAGGCGGAGCCGACACCCTGCCAGGAGCGGTTGTTCCGCGACGTGGCGGCGTTCGTGACCTGCGATGACGCCGACATCCTCGTGGTGAACGGCTATGCCGGCACGGGCAAGACGACGGCCGTCGCCGCCGTGATCCGCGCGCTCCGGGACGTGGGTACGCAGTCGGTGCTGCTCGCCCCTACGGGCCGTGCGGCCAAGGTCCTGTCGGGCATCGCCCGCCGTCCCGCCTACACCATCCATAAGCATATCTACCGCCAGAAGAGCGTCGGGAGCGACGGATACGGGCAGTTTTCCCTGTCTCCCAACAAGGCCAAGGGGACGCTCTTCGTCGTGGACGAGGTGTCCCTGATCGGCATTGACGCGGCCCCCGCGCAGGGATCGGCCGCCTTCGGCACGGGCAATCTGCTGGAGGACCTGGTAACATTCGTCCGGAACGGACTGGACTGCCGGTTGATCCTGGTCGGAGACGCGGCGCAGCTGCCGCCGGTGGGGCTGGACGCTTCGCCCGCCCTGTCGAAGCCCTTCATGGACGGCTTCGGCGGCGTGCGCTACAGCGAACTGACGAGCGTCGTGCGCCAGGCCGCCGAATCGGGCATCCTGCGCAATGCCACGCTCCTGCGTGAAATGATTGCGGGCAGCTTCTCGGACGAGACCTTCCCGGGGCTGAAACTGGACGTGAACGGGATGGAGGACATTTCCCGCATCGGCGGGGGAGAGCTGATCGAAGCACTGACGGACGCCTACGGCCGCTACGGCGAGGACGGGACCGTGATCCTCTGCCGCTCGAACAAGCGCGCGATCCGCTACAACCTGGGCATCCGTTCGACGGTGCAGTTCAAGGAAGACCGGCTTGTGCGCGGGGACAAGCTGATGATCGTCAAGAACTGCTACCAGTTCGTGGAGGAGGTGCCCGGGATGGATTATATCGCCAATGGCGACATTGCCAAGCTGGTGCGCATCGGCGGCTTCGAGGACCGCTACGGGCTGCACTTCGCGACGGCGACACTCCGATTCCCGGACTACGACGACGTGGAAGTCCGGGCCAAGGTCTGCCTGGACACGCTGGAGTCCGAATCGGCCTCGCTGTCCTACGAGCAGCAGAACGCGCTGTATCAAGGCGTTTCGGCGGATTATGCGGACAAGGGGAGCAAGAAGAAAATCTGGGAGGCGGTGCGGGAGGATCCGTACTTCAATGCCCTCCAGCTGAAATACGCCGAGGCGATCACCTGCCACAAGTCGCAGGGCGGCCAGTGGGACTGCGTGTTCATCGACTGCCCCTTCTGGCAGGACGAGCAGACGCTTGACGACTTGAAATGGCTTTACACTGCCCTGACGCGGGCGGTGCAGAAAGTATATCTCGTGAACTTCAACGACCGGTTTTTCGTATGAAAAAGACCCTGTGCATCCTGGTTCTGGCGTGCCTGGCGGCGCTGTCGCTGCCGGCGCAGGACCGCAACACGACCCCGTCGCCCGACGGGACGAAAGAAGCATTCACCCGCGGGGGCGACCTCTGGATCCGCTCGCTGCCCGACTCCACGGAGACGCGACTGACCTTCGACGGGTCGGATCTGATCCTGAACGGATATGCCTCCTGGGTCTATTACGAGGAGATCTTCGGCCGCGCGTCGCGCTACAAGGCCTTCTGGTGGAGTCCCGACTCGCAGCGCCTCGGCTTCTACCGCTTCGACAACACGCAGGTGCCGATGTTCCCCATCTATTCGCCCTTCGGGCAGGACGGGACCCTGCATCAGACGCGCTATCCCAAGGCCGGTGAGGCCAACCCGTCCGTGCGTGTCGGCATCATCGAGGCCCGTCCGGGCGCCCGGACGGTCTGGGCGGACTTCGACGACTCGCCGGAGCAGTATTTCGGCACGCCCTTCTGGGGTGCTGATTCGCAGGAGCTGTACGTCTCGAGAGAGCCGCGCCGGCAGAGCGTGCTGGACCTGTACGCCGTGAGCGTGACTGACGGCTCGAAGCGGGCCGTCTATCACGAGGAGTATCCGGATGCGTGGGTGGAGTGGATCGAAGGGATGATCTTCACGGACAAGGGCCTCTACATGGCGCGCAACTTCGAGAGCGGCTGGGAGCAGATCTATTTCCTGGGCTACGACGGCTCGCTGCGGCGCCTGACGGAAGGGGAGAACTGGGGCATCAGCCTGCTTCGTGTCGACGGGAAGAAGGGCGACGTGTGGTTCACCGCGAAGCGGGACCACCGCTTGCACACAACCTTCTACCGGCTGGACCGCAAGGGCCGGATCACGGTGTTGACCGATCCGGAGCTGAACGTGACGGGAGTCAGGATTTCCGGGGACGGCAAGTGTTTTGAAGCCGCGGCTTCCACGGCGCGGACGCCCTGGGTGGCGGTTTCGGGCCGGACGGACCAATATACGATGCAGATCGATTCCGTCCTGGTGCAGGCGCCCGGGGCGCATCCCGAACCGCAGGTGGTCAGGATCGTGAACGACGGCTTCGACCTCTACGGGCTGATGTCGCTGCCGAAGGACTTCGACGCCTCGAAGCAATATCCTGTGCAGATGCAGCTCTACGGCGGTCCGGGCACGCCCTACGTGCGTGACAGCTGGGGCGACCGCGACGCTTCCGACGCCTGGTGCTGGGAGCATGGCGTCATCTATATCGTCGTGGATCCCCGATCCTCCGGGGAGAACGGCCGCCGCGGCATGGACCAGGCCTTCCGCCGGATGACGGTGATCGAGCTGCAGGACTATATCGCCTGGGCGCAGTGGCTCCAGGCGCTGCCCTATGTGGACGGTTCCCGCATCGGGGTGAAGGGCTTCTCCTTTGGCGGCACGACCACCGCGATGCTGGTGCTGCGCTATCCGCAGTATTTCCGCTGCGGGATCGCGGGGGGCGGCGTTTACGACTGGCACCTCTACGACACGCACTACACCGAGCGCTTCATGGACACGCCGCAGGCCAATCCGGAGGGTTATGCCGAAGCGTCTGTGCTGAGCTGGGTGCCTTCCGTCTTCGAGGGCGACGGCCCCAAACCGCTGCCCGGCGCCCTGTGCCTGACGCACGGAACGGGCGACGACAATGTGCATTTCCAGAACACCCTGCAGCTCATCGACGCCCTCCAGCAGGCGGGCTACCAGTTCGAGACCCGCATCTATCCCGACGGGATGCACGGCTACCGCGGCAGGCAGCACGAGCACGATGCTGCTGCCGAGGAAATCTTCTGGACGAAGTGGCTGCTGCAGTAGGCGGAGATTCCGGCGAGGGCTTTCCGATATCCTCAGGGCCCAAGAGGAAGAAGGGCTTCCACGGTTCCTGGGCGGTTCCCTTCCGGACGATTGGGGCAACAGGGTATTCTCGCTATGGATAGAGAAGAACGGGATTCGGAGTCATGACGTCACTCCGGTGGACAAACTTGCATTTATCGGGAAAAGAGGCATGGGTGCATTGGAATTTATTCCCCAACTTTATCATCCTGATTCCGATGAGAAGCTGATTCTTGAAGAGTTGTATGGCCTTGCCAAAGAGATAGAGGAATCCCGGACTGACGTTGCTTTTCATATTCAGGACCAGCCTGGGATCAACGACCTGATGACGGTTGGCATGAGTGCCGGAGGCAAACATCCGGAGGACGCCTGTTCCCGATATATCTCCGATTATATCAACGAGCAGCTGGACCTCTTGGGATAAGTAGTATGCTTCTCAGTTTGTTCACTCAACCTGCGGATAAAAATTTGTGCCGATTGGGCGCTAAGACGCGGGTCTATTCTCCGGCATAATAGCCGTCAGCATATTTTTCGCTACCTTTGGGCCGGACCGGGCAGTTGCCGGGATAGCGGCTCTGATCGTTGTATTTTTCGGCCGTAATCTGTTCCGTGACAAACCAGGAGCCTCCGTCGGGTGCTTCGGGCCAGTAAACGGCAAAAGGACTCCGGACGGCGGGAGCCGGAGAACCGTCGCGCTCCGTGTCGCCATAAACTTTCCCGTTTGACTTGTTGATATAGACAAAACGGTAGGAACGCACCTGCCCGGCAGGGAAAGCCCCTTTCCCGGCAGTGGAGCAGAGCTTCACCTCTCCCGTCTTTCCTGCCGGAATGTCAAACAGATCGTAGCGCCCGACGGAATAGATGCCGGTGAAGCTGTAGTCTTCCTCACTGTATCCGGGGAAAAC
>CAJOMY010000043.1:0-11614 GCA_905235775.1 uncultured Bacteroidales bacterium
ATAACCGTCAAATTTCTGTTTTTTAGTATTCATTTACATTTCCTCCTCAAGTGCGTAATTGTGAGCCAGCGGGCCGGATCCCTTTCCAAGATCAAGCATGTACCAGTCCTGCGTGACGGGGCCCTTGTATTTCGCCCGCACGGCGGGGTCGGTCAGACTGCTGACGTCGTAGCCGATGTGCAGGACCATCTGGTCCGTGAGCAGGCCTTTCTCCACGAGGCTCAGGACCAGCTGTTCGGTCATCTCGTGGATGACCACGCGCGCTTGGCGGAACGGGTACGGCTGCGAGAGAACCTGTCCGCTGGACAGGCTGCTGGTGGTGGGCCGGTAGGCCTTGATCTCGGCCATGGTGCAGGGCTCCCAGCCCCATGCATGGTCGATGAGCAGCTCGGCATTGACCCCGAAGAGTTTGTAGAGCAGCTCGGCGTTGCGGGGCTCGTAGGGTTTGGCGACGGAGCAGCGCGCCACGTCGCCGAGGGTATAGAGGCCGTTGGCCTCGAGCTTGGCGGTGATGCCGCGCCCGATGCGCCAGAAGTCCGTCAGGGGCCGGTGCGTCCAGTATTTGCGGCGGAAGCTCATCTCGTCCAGCTCGGCGATGCGCACGCCGTCCGCGTCGGCAGGACTGTGCTTGGCTTCGATGTCCATCGCGATCTTGCAGAGGTAGAGGTTGGGGCCGATGCCCGCCGTGGCGGTGACGCCCGTCTCGGCGAGGACCTCGCGGATGAGCCTGCGCGCGAAGTCGTGGGCGGAGAGTTTATATGCTTTGAGATAGTCGGTGGCGTCGATGAAAACCTCATCGATGGAATAGACCTGGATGTCTTCCGGCGAGACATGGCGCAGGTAGATGCCGTAGATCCGGCTGCTGACCTCCATGTAATGCGCCATCCGAGGTGGTGCGATGACGTAGTCGAGCTCCAGGGACGGGTCGCGCTGCAACTCGGAATGGATGTGGCTCTTGCCGCGGAAACGCCGTCCCGGAGCCTTCTCGCGCCGTTCCGCATTGATCTTGCGGACGGCTTGCACGACCTCGAAGAGCCGCGCACGTCCGCCGATGCCGTAACTCTTCAGCGAGGGGGTCACCGCCAGGCAGATCGTCTTCTCGGTGCGCGAGGCGTCCGCGACGACGAGATGGGTGTCCAGCGGATCCAGCCCCATCGCCACGCACTCCGCGGAGGCGTAGAAGGACTTCAGGTCTATGGCGATGTAGGTTCTGGACGGGGATTTCATCATTGCAAAATTAGCAGAATTTTCCGTATATTTGGAAAAACTAATATCCAACCGTTATGTTGAGAATTGCCATCGTTGGTTCCGGGATGATCGTCCCGGACATGATGAAAGCCATGCAGACCGTGCAGGGCTATGAAATCGTCGCCATCTGCGGCCGCAGCCGCGAAAAAGCGGGACGCTTCGGCATCCCGAACGTCTACACCGACTACGCCGAGATGCTCACGCGCACGGACATCGACTTCGTGTATGTGGCGCTGCCCAATTCGCTGCACTTCGAAGCGGCCAGGCAGGCCTTGCTGGCCGGCAAGAACGTCCTCTGCGAGAAGCCCTTCACCTCGACCGTGGAGCAGGCGCGGGAACTCTTCGATCTGGCGAAGGAGCGGGACCTCTTCATCTTCGAGGCCATCTCCAACATCCATCTGCCGAACTTTTTCAAAGTCAAGGAGCTGCTGCCGCAGATCGGTCCCGTGCGCCTGGTGCATGCCGACTACGACGAGCACTTCGGCCGCTACGACGAGTACCTCGCCGGACAGGATCTGCCCGTCTTCACGCACGAATACGAGGGCGGTGCGCTGCGCGACATCAACATCTACTGCCTGCACATCGTGCTGGCGCTCTACGGCCGTCCCGATACGGTCTACTATGCCGCCAACGCCTGCGGACGGAATGCCGTCGCGACCTCGGGCGCTGCCACGCTGACCTGGAAGCAGAGCGGCATCACGGCCGTCTGCACGGCCTCCATGGACTCCGACGGCCTGCGCGGCTTCTTTTTCCAGGGCGAGAAGGGCAGCATCCGTGTTTACGGACTGCCGAACTTCTTCACGAAGGTCGAGCTGACCCTGCGCGGGCAGCAGGAGCCGCAGGTCTTCGAACTGAACCGCTACGAGCACCGGCTCTGCCACCAGCTGGAGGTTTACCGCGACATTTTCGCGGCGCGCGACAGAAAAGCCGAGGAGGCCCTGCATGCGCAGACCCTCCTCATCATGGACACGATCGTCCGGCTCGAGGCCTCGATGCCCCGCTGAGCGGGATTCCCGGCTCAGAAGAATTTGACGACCTCGTCCAGGGGCCGGTGGGTCGGCATGTTCGGCTCTTCGGCGCGGTAGCCGAGTGAGATGACGGCGAGGATCATCTCGTTCTCCGGAATCTGGAAGAGCTCCCGGAGCCGGTCGGAATCGCGCATGCCCATGATCAGGGTGTCGAAGCCCATGTCGCGGGCCTTCAGGACCAGGTAGGCGTTGCTCAGGCCGTTGTCGTAGGCGCCCCAGAAGTCGCCGGCGTCGTTGGCGGGAGTGCCGCGGAAGAAGCCGGATTTGCCCTTCTCGAAGGTGGACACAATCATCACGGGTGCGTTGGCCACGCGGTCCTTGTTGCCGCCGATCATCTCCAGGACGGCCGCCTGCTTCTCGGGGCTGATGGCCACGTAATACTTGCTGGGCTGCTGGTTCGCCCAGGAGGGGGCGTTCTGTGCCGCCGCCAGGAGTTCGCGCACCTGCGCTTCGGTGACGGTCCGGCCGGGTTCGTAGGCGCGGATGCTCCGGCGGGTCAGAAACAGTTCGTCCAGCGAGGCGGAAGCCGGCTGGCCGGATTGGCAGCCACCCAGGATGCAGAGTAAGGCTGCCGCTGCAATCAATACTTTGTACTTCATACGGTTATCATTGGTTTGTCTGTTAATTCGATTGTAAAAATAGGAAAAATGGCGGGTATACGAAAAAAAGTTGTTATATTTGTTTAATTCGCGAATTTTGTAACCAACTATAACCGTTATGAAGAAATCAGTTTTTTCCCTGCCCCTGCTGGTCCTGGCTGCCTGTTCCGGACCGGCCAGCTCTGACCTGAAGCTGAACGACCTGGAGTATTTCGAGCGCCAGGGCGTGAACGTGCTGGTGTACAGCAACACCTTCTCCGGAGGCTTCAACGACGAGAAGAACTCCGGCATCGAGATCATCCATCATGGCGTCCGCACCGTGCAAGGCGGCGCCGTGCGCCTGTCCAACACGCCGGAGCAATGGGACCTTGTCCCCGAGACGACCGTCCGCAATGTCAACCGTGAGGACGGCTCGATCGAGGTGGGCCTTCGCTATCCGTACTACGATTTCGATTCGCGCATCGTCGCGACCGCGGTCGGGAAGGCTGTCCGGATCGACGTATACCTGGACAAGCCGCTGCCCGCCGCGCTGGAGGGTGACGCCGGCTTCAACATCGAATTCCTGCCCTCCCAGTATTGGAACAAGTCGTTCGTGATGGACGGCAAGGCGAGCCGCTTCCCGCGCTACACCGCCAGCCTGACGACCACGCGTCCCAACGAGGAGAAGGTCCGTCAGTTCAAGGGGTACAAGACCTATGACGACCGTGGAACCGGCCGTTTCGTGGACCCGCTTCCGCTGTCCACGGGCCACGAGCTTGTCGTGGCGACGGACGATCCCGGCCGCCTGATCAAGATCAGCAGCCCGGACACGGAAATGAACCTCTATGACGGACGTGTGCTGGCCCAGAACGGCTGGTACGTGCTGCGCAGCCTGCTCCCCGCCGGCCAGACCGGCAAAGTGCTGAGCTGGACCATCGAGCCGAACGCCATCCCCGGCTGGAAGCGCGAACCCAACGTGGGCTTCTCGCAGGTAGGCTATCTTCCCGGTCAGCAGAAGGTTGCCGTGATCGAGCTGGACAAGCTCGACAAACCGCGCGCGACTGCCGAGGTCTGGCAGGTAAAGGATGACGGCAGCACCGTGCGCGCCTTCTCCGGCCCCGTCAAGGGCTGGGGCATGTACTACAAGTACAACTACGTCAAGTTTGACTTCAGCTCCCTGCAGGAGCCGGGCGTTTACTTTATCAAGTACGGCGACGTCGAGACCAATGACTTCATCATCGGGGAGGATGTGCTGGACTGCATCACGGACGCCACGAGCGATGTCTGGATCCCGATCCACATGAATCACATGATGGTCAACGAGGCCTATCGCATCTGGCACGGCGAACCCTTCAAGGAGGGCTACCTGCAGGCCCCGGCCAACACCGACCACTTCGACCTGCACAGCCAGGGCCCCATCGACACGAAGTTCAAGGCGCTCGAGCTGATTCCCGGCCTGAACGTGGGCGGCTTCTTCGATGCGGGCGACTTCGATATCGAGACGGGGTCCAACATCAACGTGGTGCAGAACCTGGTCACCGCCTGGGAGCGTTTCCGTCCGCTGCGGGACCAGACTTTCGTCAGCGAACAGCAGCGCTACGTCGACCTGCATCGTCCGGACGGCGTGCCCGACGTGCTGCAATATATCGAGCATGGCGTGCTGAACCTGGTGGCACAGGCCGAGATCATCGGCCACATGTCCCAGACCCTGTCCAACTCCGTACTGGACAACTATCACCATCTCGGCGACGCTGCGGCCATCACGGACGGCCTGCACTACGATCCGCGCCTGAAGCCGTATGAGAAATCCGCGGACGGGAAGTCCAGCGGCACGCCGGACGACATGTGGGCTTTCACCACCCGCAACCCGGGCCTGGATCTGCAGGCGGCCACGATGTTCGCCGCGGCGAACATCGTGGCCAACGACGACCTGGCGGCCCGCGCCCTGAAGCAGTCCAAGCGCCTGATGAAGGAGGGGACCGAGTTGCTCGCCAAGAGCCCGATGGGCGCCCGCATGCGCGGACGCGGCGGCTTCGGCAACATGTCCACGAACCTCCAGCTCTACGTCTCCACGGGTGAGCAGCACTACCTGGACGAATTCCAGCAGCAGATCTGGCCGGCGCTGGACCGCGGTGTCGAGTTCTCCATCCAGCCCGCCCTGGACGCCATCCCGTACCTGGACGAGGCCTACAAGGAGCGGCTGCGTCCCTATGTGGAGCAGTACAAGCAGTACCTTGACAGCCTTGAGTTCGACAATCCTTACGGTGTGCCCATCGGCAAGGGCAACTGGGCTTCCAGCGGCAGCGTCGTGAGCTTCGGCACCACGGCCAGCTTCGCCAGCAAGTATTTCCCCGACATCGTCGGTCCCGAGTATGCGCTGAAGGCCGCAGCTTACATGTTCGGCTGCCATCCGTACCACAACTACTCGCTGGTCGCCACCGTCGGCGCCACGCGCCCGAAGCAGGTCTTCTATGGCAACAACCGGGCAGACTTCTCCTTCATTCCGGGCAATGTGGCCCCGGGCGTGCTCTTCCGCCATCCCGACCACTTCGAGAACTACGACGACTGGCCCTTCCTCTGGGGTCAGAACGAGGGGACGATCGCCGGCAACACCTCGTACCTGAATTTCGGCGCGGCGTTGCAGAATCTGGTGCGATAAGGCGCCTTAGGGGGCCTAGAGCTCTTCCTCGACGCTGGTCCTGGGGTCCTTTATCTTCCGGACGGGATCGCAGGTCAGGTCGACGCCCAGTTTCGTGAAGGTCTTGCGGTCCACTTCGCTCAACATGACCGTGGAGTGGACCTGCGAGCCCTTCAGTCTGGGAAGCTGGTCAAGCGCCAGCTTGCAGTTCTCATCGAGCAGGCTCATCATGGAGATGGTGACCAGCACCTCGTCCGTGTGCAGGCGTGGATTGTGCCCGTGCAGATAGGTGACCTTGGTCTTCTGGATCGGGGCGATCATGGTCTTCGGAATGAGCTTGACATTGTGCGGAATCCCGGCGAGGTGCTTCAGGGCGTTGAGCAGAAGTGCCGCGCTGGGGCCGAGCAGGGGAGAGGTCTCCGCCGTGAGGATGGTTCCGTCCTCCAATTCGATTGCCGCCGTTGCACCGCCGTTCTTATCGAGACGCTCGTGCGCGGCGACGGTCGTTTTGCGGTCGGCCGTGGTGATGCCGGCCTTCTTCATCAGCAGGGCCAGTTTGTTGACTTCGCCCTCGGTGGCTTTGCCTTCGGCGAACTTGCAGAGCGCCGTGTAGTACCGGCGGATGATTTCCTGCAGGGAAGCCTCGCGGCACACGGCATCGTCGCTGATGCAGGGGCCGATCATGTTGACGCCCATGTCGGTCGGGGATTTGTAGGGCGATTCGCCGTAGATGTCCTGGAAAAGGGCGTTCATCACCGGGAAAATCTCGATGTCGCGGTTGTAGTTGACCGCTGTCTTGCCATAGGCGTCGAGGTGGAACGGGTCGATCATGTTGACATCGTCCAAGTCGGCTGTGGCGGCTTCATAGGCGATGTTGACCGGGTGGTTCAGCGGAAGGCTCCAGACAGGGAAGGTTTCGAATTTGGCGTAACCGGCCTTGATGCCGCGCTTGTTTTCCTGATACAACTGGCTCAGGCAGACGGCCATCTTGCCGCTGCCCGGGCCCGGCGCCGTCACGATGACCAGGGACTTGGTCGTCTCGACATAATCGTTCTTGCCGAATCCTTCGTCGGAGTCGATCAGGGACACATTGTTGGGGTAACCTTCGATGGTATAATGGTAATAAACCCGGATGCCCATCCGTTCCAGGCGCTTGCGATAGGCGTCCGCGCTGGACTGTCCGTTATAGTGTGTCACGACGACGCTGTTGACGCTGAATCCGCGATCCATGAACTCGTCCCGCAGCCGAAGCACGTCCACGTCGTAAGTGATGCCGAGGTCGTTGCGGATCTTGTTCTTCTCGATATCGACGGCACTGATCACGATCACGATCTCCAGATCGTCCTTCAACTGATAGAGCATCTTGAATTTGCTGTCCGGCTCGAAGCCCGGGAGCACCCGGCTGGCGTGGAAATCGTCAAACAGTTTGCCGCCGAATTCCATGTACAACTTGTTGCCGAATTGGGCGATGCGTTCCTTGATGTGTTCCGATTGGATTTTGAGATATTTCTCGTTGTCGTACCCGTATTTCATGAGAGATTTGGTGTTTTAATACGGGTTACAAAGATAAGGAAAAAAACAGTATCTTTGTAAAACTATGAAGAAAGTTGGACTGTTTATCGACAGCTGGTATCCCATGGTGGACGGCGTGATCAAAGTGGTGGACAATTATGCCCGCCGCCTCGTCCGGTACTGCGACGTCGTGGTCTTCTGCCCGGAGGTCCGGGGCTTCAGCAAGGCAGAGGACGCCGGGCTTCCATATCAGGTCGTGCGTTGCACGTCCCTGCCCATGATCCGGAACGATTACAGCATCCCGGCTCCGATCCTCGATCCGGTCTTCGAGGCCCAGCTTGCGCGGAGCGGCATCGATTTCGTCCATATCCATTCTCCCTTTTCGCTCGGTTTTTCGGGAGTCCGGTATGCCCGGCTGCACAAGCTGCCCGTCGTGGCCACCCTGCACAGCCAGTACAAGCAGGACTTCGAGGGGCCGCTGAAGTTCAAGTTCTCCGTCAATATAGCCATGGATTCGATCATGCGCGCGTTCAACGCCTGCGACGAGTGCTGGGCGGTGAACGGCGGGATCCAGGAACTGTACGAGCGGGAATACGGCCTGACGGCCCCGTGCAAAGTGCGGCTCAACGCCACGGATCATCAGCCTGTGCCCGATCCGGAAGCGGCGGCCCGCGTCGTCAACGAGACCTATGGTATTCCGGCCGATGCGATGGTCTTTCTTTTTGTCGGCCGCATCAATTTCATCAAAAACATCGATTTTACCGTCCGTGCCCTGGCCCGTGCCAAGGAGATGGGACTCCGGAATTTCCGCATGCTTTTCGTCGGCCGGGGCCAGGATGAAAAGGCCCTCTCGGAGCTTGTGCGTGCGCAGGGGCTGGAGGAAGAGGTGGTGATGTGCGGCCTGGTGTCCGGCCGGGAAATGCTGGAGAAGCTCTATTCCCGTGCGAAACTGTTCCTGTTCCCGTCGCTGTACGACGCCAATTCGCTGGTCCAGATCGAGGCCGCCTGCCAGGGCACGCCGACGCTCTTCCTGGAAGGTGCGAAGACGGCCGCGACCGTCACGCCGGACGTCAACGGCTTCATCTCCGCGCCGGGCGAGGAGAACTACGCCCGTGCCATTCTGGACATCCTCGGCGACGAAGAGCGTTACGGGCGCGTCAGTGCCGGCGCCCGCCGCGACCTCTACCTATGCTGGGACGAGGTCGTGCGCGACGTTTACGCAGACTACTGTTCCCTTGCTTCCAGAAAGAAGGGTAATCGACGTTGAATCTGAAGTCGGCCGGACATCTCCTCTGCGTCGCGCCTCGAAATTAGCGTGCCGTATTGTCTTGAACCGAAGTGAAAAGACAGAAAAATAATTCACTTTTTTGAAATATCGCTTGCGATATAAAAATAAAGTCGTATATTTGCATCGTGAACGATATAAACAAAAAGTATATGGCAAAGATTTATGATTTCAAAGCCCTGGACAACAAGGGCGCAGAGGTGGATTTCGCACAGTTTGAAGGCAAAGTCCTCCTGATTGTCAACACCGCTTCCAAATGTGGTTTCACTCCGCAGTATGACGGCCTGGAGGCCCTGTACCAGAAGTACAAGGACCATGGACTCGTCGTCATCGGTTTCCCTTGCGACCAGTTCGCCAACCAGGAGCCCGGAAACGATGCGGAGATCGCCGAGTTCTGCCGCATCAACCATGGCGTGACCTTCCCGCTGATGGCCAAGGCCGACGTGAACGGACCTGCAGAGACCCCGGTCTTCACCTACCTGAAGTCCGTCGCTCCCACCGAGGAATACAAGGGATTGAAGGGCAAGGCCACGCATAATATGCTGAAGCGGCTCAGCAAGAGCGTGGAGAAGGACAGCGACATCCTGTGGAACTTCACCAAGTTCCTGGTCAACCGCGACGGCACCGTCGTCAAGCGTTTCGCCCCGGTCGCCGAGCCCGACTCCTTCGAAAGCGACATTCAGGAGATGTTATGACGCATCCCCGGTTCAAGCTCGAGAATCAGCTCTGCTTCAGGCTTTACACCGCTTCGCGCCTGATCACGCAGGCCTACCATCCGCTGCTCTCGGAATACGGACTTACTTACCCACAGTACCTGGTGCTCCTGGTACTGTGGGAAAAGGATGCCCAGCCGGTGAACGACATCGCCAAGCGGCTGATGCTTGAGACCAACACCGTCACGCCGCTGCTCAAGCGCATGGAGACCGAAGGCATCCTGACACGCACCCAGGGCAAGAAAGACGCCCGGCAGATGATTGTCAAGCTGACGAAGAAAGGACAAGAACTCCAGGAGCAGCTGGTCTGCGTCCCCGAAACAGTCGGCAGCTCCGTCCTGTGCGGAAACGTGACGCCGGAGACGATGCCGGCGCTCTACGCCATGCTGGATGACATCATCTTGAATCTGAAAGTACATAACCGTTAGTATCCCTATCTGTCAGGAGCTTATGGCATCCCGGCCCCACTGGAGTCCGGACGCGGACTTCGCCTCGAGTCGCTTCCTGATCCGCAGGATGGACACGGCCGGTTACATCAAGCCGGCCGATGTCCCCGAGGCGCGGCTGCCCCTGATCGGGTTCGTCTATGTGACGTCCGGGGAAGTGCTGGCCGACGTGGGCGGAACGCCTTTTCTCTGCCAGCCCGAACACCCCTGGACCACCCGGACAACTTACAAAAAGAGGATGTATTCCTTGGAAAAGTCTTAGAATACATCCTCTTCACTTTATTCAGTCGTCGGTTTCCGCTTCGGAAGCTTAGAGCTGCTTGACCAGCCAGTTCTGGAGGCCGATCTTCTCGATGAGCTCGAGCTGGGTCTCGCTCCAAAGCATGTCTTCCTCCTCGTCCAGAGCGTAGGCCTTCAGGATGTCGTAGGTCTTGAGGTCATCTGCCAGGGCGAGGACGCACTGCTGCAGGATGGGAACCTGCTCGTGGGAGACGGCGAGGTCGGCTTGGATGTATGCAACGGGATCGGCGGTGACGGGCATCGCAGGCGCGGCTTCCACCTTGGGCGTGCCGCCGAGATCCAGGATGCGCTCGATGAACTGGTCCACCCAGCCCATTTCTTCGGCTGCATGTTCGGTGTACTTCTCACCCAGCTTGACGAAACCCTGATCAGCAAAGATCTTGGCTTCCACTTTGTGTTGGAGGGACTGTGCGGCAAGGCCGGTTGCATAGGCCTGAAGGGCCGCGATAGATTTCTGTTTATCCATGGTTCTTATGATTTTGTGTGTTTTAATTTTACGGTCGGATGGGGCGGATGGTCAGCGTGTGCTCGTGCGCGGTGGGGTAGGCGCGGTAGGCGCCGAAAATGCCGCGGGCGGTGTCGCCGACGCCGGAAGTGGCGTAATCCAGATTCAGCGTGACGTCGCCGCCCCGGACCAGCTGGTACTGGTAGACAGCCTTGGTGAGGTTGTCCGTCGTGCAGTCATAGGCGTTGAAGGCGAACGGGCTGTCCATGGAGAACTCCAGGCCGGCTCCGGAGGCGTCCGTCAGGCGGACCCAGCGGCTGTCCGTCCGCAGGCCGTAGTCCTGCGGGATCAGGTACGGCTCGTACATTTCGTCCATGTCGGACTTCCAGATGCCGATCCTGTAGCCGGTCTTGCGGTCCGGATAGGATGCCTGGGGTCCGCGTCCATACCACTCGACTTCCCGCAGCGACTTGTCCAGGCTCAGTGTCAGGCCGATGCGGGGCAGCCAGGCGGGCATCTGCCCTTGCGGATGCACCCGGTGTTTCAGTGTCAGGGTGCCGTCGCCGGCAATGCGCCAGCTGTAGGTCTCGTCGAAGCCGTTGTAGGAGCGTCCGCTGATGTAGGCGTCCAGCTGGGCGTCGCGCATGCTGCCCCGGGCGGGCAGCGCCAGGTCGCGCACATCGATCAGGACACCGTCCCCGGCTTCCCGTGCCTGGACGGATACGGGAATGAGGTTGAGCTTGTCCAGGCCGGCGGCATAATAGTGGGAGGCCAGCACCTGGCGGTGCCCGATGGAGCCGTAGCCGGTCACTTCCGCACGTCCGGCGCTCATCCCGTTCCAGCCGTCCAGTTCGTTGGCGAGCGGAGCGCGCCACACATTGAGGCGGAGCGGCTCGGTGATCCGTTCCCGGCCGCCGATCCGGGCCGAAACCAGCGCGCCGGTCCCGGCGTCGAAACGATACTCGAATCCGTCGCCGGAAGCGACGATCATGCCGGCATCCTGCGTCAGGCGGACGCGCCCCCCTTGGGCCGCTTGTGCCGGAGCCGAGACGTTCCAGCCCGTCAATTCGAACTGATCCCAGGATACCTCATGCCCGGCGGGCGCCCAGATCTCGTCGCGCTTGAGCACGGAACTGATGGTCAGCCGGTATTCCTTGCCGGGAAGGGCCTGGGGCCGCACCAGCGGGATGCGGACCGTCTTGCGGCTCAGCGGGGCCACGTCCAGGTCCATCGTCCCGGTGGCGAGCGTGTCGGCGTCGGCCGTCAGGGTCCAGGTAGTCTTGTAGTAGGAAGCATTGAGGAAGTGGTTCCGGTTCCAGACCTCCACCCAGCCCGTCTCCGGATCTGCGAGGGTAAAGGAGAGTGGTTGCGCACACTTTTTCACTTCCCACATTTCCGGCTGAATCGCACGGTCGGGGAAC
>CAJOMY010000043.1:11635-22952 GCA_905235775.1 uncultured Bacteroidales bacterium
GGACCAGAAACTGCCCTCGGTCGTCTCCTCCTCGAAGTCCAGCCACAGGGCCGCCCGGGCCGGCTGCAGGGCGGCAGGCGACAGGGCTTCGGCGAATACACCCACATTGTCGATCAGGGCGTCACAGATGTACACGTTCGTGTCCTGTCCGAGCGCCTCCTCGCTGCGACCGATGCAGAGCGACAAGGGCAGGTTGCGGATGTTGCCCGTCATCGGCCTGGAGGCCGCCTCGGCGCCGTCGATGAAGATGCGCATCGTCTCCCCGTCGTAAGTGGCGGTGACGTTGTGCCACCGGCCCTCCCAGTCGGACGGCAGGGAAGCGGTCAGGACCTGCCGGGAGCCGTTGTCCAGATAGAAATCCAGTTTGTCGGCGCCTTGCTGCTTGAGGCCGAACTGGTTGTCGCCCTTGGTGATCAGATAGCCGCCGCTGGCATTGTAGCGGCGGGGGAGGATGTCCAGGGTCAGGGTGAGCCGGTCGCCGGCAATCTCCACGGCGTCAGCCCGGTACACTTGCACCCACTGGTCCTGCTTGTTCAGGTCGATGGCCTTGCCGGTGGCGCCCTTCACCAGGCGCGCACGTCCCATGATATGGGCGGGCACGCCGTTGCCGGACTTGTCCTTCAAGGCCCGGACCGGTTCGTTGAGACCCACGCTGACGTAGTCCCAAAGGGCACCGCCCATCGACTTGGGATGGGCATAGATGGCTTCCCAGTAATCCGCCATTGCGCCGCCGCCGTTGCCGGCCACGGAGAGGTATTCATCCATGAATGAAGGCCGCATGTCCTGGCTGTCCAGGCCGTAACCCATCTCCAGCTCCAGCGGGGAAGGGTAGCGGGGCCCCACGATATCCTCGGCCGGATGTTTGGCGGCATTCCCGCCGTACATCCAGAAGCGGGTGGGATCCAGGGCTTTGCCGGCTTTCACCACCTCGGTGATGTTGAAACCCTCGCCGCTTTCGTTTCCGGCGCTCCAGATCAGCACGCAGGCGTGGTTGCGGTCGCGAAGCACCATCCTGCGCACGCGCTCGCGGTACATTTCCGTGAACTCGGGCATCTCGCTGACGTACTCCGTGGCGTGGGACTCGTCGCCCGTCTCGTCGATGATGTAGATGCCGTATTCGTCGGCCAGGTCGAGGTATTCGTTGACGGGTGGATAATGCGAGGTGCGTACGGCGTTGAAATTAAACTGCTTGAGTATCTCGAAGTCCTTCCGGATAATCTCTTCGGTCATGGCATGGCCCAGATCGGGATGCTGCATGTGGGAGTTGACGGCACTCAGCTTCAGCGGCTGTCCGTTCAGGTAGAACACGCCGTCCCGGATCTCCGTCTTCTTGAAGCCGATCTTCTTGGCCACGGCGTCCACGACTTCGCCGGAGGCGTCCACCAGTTCCAGGTTCAGGTCATAGAGGACCGGCGTCTCGGCAGTCCATTTCGCGGGAGCGGTCACTTTCCGGCCCAGTTTCAGGGTCTGGAGGCTGCCCGGGCCGACGGAGAAGGCGGGGCTCGTCATGGCGGCGGCCTCGCGGCCGTCCCGGGACACGCTGGCGCGGAGCGTGTAGCCGTCCCGGTCGATCTGATAACCCCGGACATCCACCGAGAGCGATAGCTCCGCATCCCGGAAGTCGGGGCCGAAATCGGTGATCACCTGCCAGTCAAAGATACGCGCCTGCGGCGTGGCATAGACGGTCACGTCATCGAAAATGCCTGCCAGACGCCAGTAGTCCTGTCCTTCGAGGTAGTAACCGTCACTGTACTTGACGACCATCACGGCCAGGGTGTTGCTCCCCGGCTTGATGAACTTCGTGATGTCGTATTCCGCGGGCTCCTGTGCGCCCTCGTTGTAGCCGACCTGCTGTCCGTTCACCCACACGAAGGAGCCGGAAGCTACTTTTTCGAAACGGAGGAACACCTGTCCGCCCTTCCAGGACGAAGGGATGTTGAAGCTGGTCCGGTAGGCTCCGGTGGGGTTGAAGTCCATCGGTACGCCCGGCATCTGGACGGCGAAGGGGTTCGCCGCACCGGCGCCGCCCAGCCGGTAGCTGGCCATGCGTTTCTGCATCTCGCTGGCATCGGGGTCATCCAGGATGCGGCGATACTGCTCCAGCATCGACTCCGGCATCGTCACCGTGAAGGGGGCGCTGACGTTGCGGAAGATCGCCTGGCCGTATCCCTGCATCTCCCAGTTGGAAGGTACTTCGATCCAGGACCATTTCCGGGCATTGAACGACGGCTTGAAGAAGTCTTTCGGCACGTCATACGGGGATTCGTAATACTGGAAGCGCCATTTTCCGTTCAGGGAAATATGCCGGGCCGGGATATGGAAGGCCCGGCCGGGCTCCTGTCCCGATTCGTACACAGCCGGGTTCTCCATGTAATAAGGGAGATCCTCCAGGAAAGGTTTGTCCTGCGCGAGGGCGGGGAAAGTCACTGCCAGGCAGAGTAGGCAGGCAAGGGAACGGTAACGGTAATGCATTTCAATCTGTAGTTGTTTTTGGTGCGGAGCCCGGAAAAAGGCCTATCGCTTCGGTTTGATGTTCAGATTAACGCCCAGGACATCCTCCGTGTCCACGATGGTCCAGCTGCTGCCCGGATAGACACCGACTGTGCGACCGGTGTCGAAGCCCAGGGCCTTCAGCTCCCGGATCACCTCGTCGCGGTCGTCGCCGACTTCGAAGCCCAGGTGGTGGACACCGAATCCATGTTTGTCCTGAAACTCGCGGAACGTGCTGGGCGTCCCGTCGACCTGGTGCAGTTCGAGCATCCAGCCGCCCATCTCGAAGACGCACATCTGCAAGTCGCAAGGGACATCCTGGCCACGATACGTGTACGGATACTCCCCATTGGACTGCAGGTGGTTCACCCAGATCTCCGGCTCAGGAACATCGAGCAGGGCGGCCCACGCCCTGGCGGCGCGGTGGATATCGTCGACGACAAGGGTCACCTGGATGAACTGTTCCTTCTTCAGCGGGGTGGTCAGCGGTGCGAATGCAGCAGGGGAGGCCTCTTCCGGTCGGACCGAGAGATACTCCTTCATCTTCGCTATTCCATATTTGGCCACGACCAGATCCTCTTCCGACGTCGCGCCGCTGAAGGCAAAGGCCATCTTACAGCCTTCGAACTCGTCGTAAGCGCCGCCGGCAAAGCCCAGCTCTCCCAGGATCGTCCGGTGGTCCGGATTTCCGCTGTCGGCCCCGGTGGCGATCACTTCGCCGCATTTGGACCAGGCGATGGCCACGAGGTTCCAGCCTTCTTTCTCATTGCAAGGCGTCCCCACGACCTTCATCTCTCCGATCCAGTCGGATGTTTCATCCGGATTGAGGACCGAGGCGACGGCCACGCCCTGGATACCCATTTCGACAGCCTTGGCTTTCATGTCGTCCAGGGCATTTACAATCTTGTTTCTCAATTGGTCATTGGTCATATCATGCAGACTTGTAGTGGTTGCGGTCGCGTCTCCGCCCTGTCGCGAATCAACGCTGCAGGAGCAGGCGATGGTGAACAGGGCAAGTACGCCGGCGAGGTGTTTTTTCATGGTTACGAATTTATGAATTTTCGGCCGATTTGCCAAATCCGGCATCCTGTTCGCCGCGTATCAGAAGCTGAAGTCGACTTTCCGGACGCCGCTTCCGTAGATGGTCTTGAAATCGTCCCGCATGGAGATCACATGGTAACCGGCCTCTTTCCACTGCTCACCGAGCGACAGGGCCTTCTCCGGGTTGGCGTGGTCGCGCTCGTCGTCATCTGCAATCAGCATGAACACGGCGGTCCTGTAGTCGGGATTGCTGAGGCAGTAGTTGTGCATGGCTGCATCGCCGCTGCTGTTGCCGAAGGAGAGCACGGGGATTTTGCCTATTTCCTGGGTGATTTGCAGGACCTTGTTGGTTTTGAGGTTCTTGATCAGCAGTTCATCCGTTCGGACGAGGTATTCTTCCTTCCTGAAGGTGTGGTTGACGCCCGCTTCCGTGCCTTGCTCGCTGGATTCAAGCCGCACATCCATGCCGATCACGTGGTTGGACGGGAAGCCGATGGCTTCGGTCAGGGAGCGGCAGATGAATCGGTCGGAGCCGGAAACGACATAGTTGGTAAAACCATGCGCTTCCAGATAATCAAACACTTCCAGCATGGGTTTGTAGAAACTCTGACCATAGGTCATGCCGGAAAACCCGTTGGCCGGTTTCGCCGCATAAGTCTTGACGTAAGTGTCGAATTCCGCAAGGGTCATTCCTGCATAGGCGGTGGCGGCTGCCCGGGCGTGTTTCATGTCAAAATGGTCCGGCAGTTTCTTGCCTTCCCGCACAAAATCCCGGATTTCCTGGGCCGTTTCCCGGACTTCATCGGGCGCCTTGTCTTTGTACGTGGGATCGTCCAGGGCGCGATATTCCAGAAGATTGTATTCAAAATAGGTGGGGTACAACTCACCTACGAAGGTCCCGTCCATATCGAAGGTGGCAATCCGGTCCTCTTCCCGGATGAAGTTCTTCGAAGAGGGGTCGGTCACATCTTCAACATAATCCTTCAGAACACTGAGCGCATCGCAGGAATTCCACAGGGTAAAATACTCCTTGGCTGCGTCAGGGGGCTCTTTGGCGTAGCCGGCGAGCATTCCCAAACACGCAACAAAGCCGATGAAATAAAGTTGAATCTTATTCATTCTTCTGTGTTCAATCATTTCCGGCGTAGCCGACCGGATTGTTCAACAGCGGGGTCTGTGTGTCATCGAGGCCGAGCAAAGTCTTGATGCCGGCGGTGTCCATCGACATGCGCGGACGCGTTACCAGCCCCGTAGCGGCACAGAACAGGTTGATATTCTCTGAGACAATTCCGGCATCGACTCCCATCACAAGTTTCGAACGTTCGTCGCTGCCGCCGAATTTCTTCTCGTCGGCCACGATAAGCAGAATGACCGGGGCCGTCTTGACCCAGTCCTGCCGGCCGGCGATGAGCCCCCGGTGGTCTCCCTGGACAAGCGGACGCAGGCTGTTTTCCGCGTTAAGATACTCGCATACGCCCTCTGCCGTGAAGACAAAGACGCGAATTTCCTGCTTGTTGCTCGCCGTAGGTGAAGTCAGTTTACCGTTCTCCCGGTTGACACCGACGGAGGCGAAAAGCAAGTTGGAGAGATCCTGGTCGCTGAGCATCCGGTCGCTGAACTCCGTTCCGGACTGGCGGTCCCAAAGGGTCTCAAGCGTAGATTTGCCGCCCGTTTTCTCGGGGGCGGGCAAAGAAATGTTCTGGGCCAGGCACATTCCAGCACCCAGCAACGTCGCGATGACGATTAAAGACAACTTTTTCATATTCAACGAGTTTTTAAGTGATTATTTCAAATATAATGCTACCCTGAAAGTGACGTTCGGGTGATGGCTGCTACCTGGAAGAGGATCTCTGATGGCCGCCGGGGCCATATCTCCTTCGCAAGCAAACCCCATGATGCTGTTACCCCCGCCGCGCATTACATAGTTGGACCCGCAGCGCTCCTGCGTCCACTCCCAGTTGTTGCCCGCCAGGTCGTAGATATTGTTTGCCTTAGCCTGCTCATAAGCCCCCGTATATCTGATAGATGAGCCTCGGGTGAAACGGCTGTTGGAATAGTTGCCCCAGTTGGAGCTGTCCCTGGTGACCTCCCGCTGGGTCTTTGCACCGGAATCGATGATCCATTGGAGCATCGTATCCCAGTTGGCGCCCCAGGGGAAGAAGCCCTGCACGGTGGGATTGTCCCTATAGAGGTTCTCGCAGACTTTCGTTGCGTCCTGCGGAGAAAAACGCACCCAGATGCGCCCCGGGTGGTCTGCCGTTACTCTCTTACTGGCAGGATAATAGTCCTCCAGACTCTTGCCTCCTCCGTAACTGGCTTCGTACCTTCCCATATAGAACCCGCCATACCTGGCGACGCTCCTTTCCATATCCCGGTATTCCTTCAGGGATGTTTCGTCCCGATAGGCCGTAATCGTGTTGCCGTACAGATCGCTGTGGAAATCCCGCTGCCGGAGCTTCGTCTTGTCCGTCGGGATCCACACGAATTCACTCCTGTCCGGGCCGGCGACGACCAGGCCCTTGTCGATTAACCGTTCGTCATCCTTTTCCGATACGGTGAATCCGGCGGGGATATAAGCCTTGTCGCCGTTTGCATCGACGAACTCCGTTATTCTTCCCTCCGGTTCCTCTTCCGGAAACAAAGATGGCGTCAAAAAGACCGTGCCCATAAGAATCATCGCAATACAGTTACCCATATGTGTCATTTCAGATGAAGTCCCACGCGGAAACAGACGTTGGGGTGATTGCTGTTCCCCGGGAGCGGGTCACGGATGGCGGCGGGATAACGGCTGCCGGGACATGCGCCGCCCATCAGGTTGTAACCGCCGCTGCGCATCACGTAGTTGGAGCCGTAGCGCTCCTGCGTCCACTCCCAGTTGTTGCCCGCCAGGTCGTAGATATTGTTTGCCTTAGCCTGCTCCCAGGCACCGGTGTAGTTGCCGCTGGCTCCCGGGGAGAAAGGGTCGTCGGAGTAATTGCCCCACGAAGTGCTGTTTGAGGCCACCTCAGCGTATTTCTTGCAGCCCGTATCCACCAGCCATTGCAGTGTGGTGTCCCAGTTGGCGCCCCAGAGGAAGAAGCCCTGCACGGTGGGATTGTCCCTATAGAGGTTCTCGCAGACTTTCGTTGCGTCCTGCGGAGAAAAACGCACCCAGATGCGGCCCGACTGGCTCGCCGTGACAGGCTTGCTGGCGGGTACATAGTCAGAAAGGTCGCTGCCGCTGCCGTAACTGGCTTCGTATCGGCCGATGTAGAAGCCGCCGTGGGCGGCTACGCTCTGCGCCATCGCCTGATAGGCGGGCAGCTTGGTTTCGTCTCCGTAGCCACTCAGGGAGGAGCCCCCGCTGTAGTAACTGCCGAAGTCACGCATCTTCAGCGGCGTATCCTTCGTGGACACCCACACATACTCGCTTCCATCGGGACCGATCACGACAAGGCCGGTGCGTATGGTCTGCTCGCCGGGCTGTTCGGAAACCGTGAAGCCGGCAGGAATATAGGCAGTGTCGCCATAACTGTCCGTGTACTCGGAGACCGCTCCGGAGGGTGCGGGAGGGGTTTCGGGGGGCGTCGTGACTTCCTCTTCCTCTCCCTCCTGATTGTCCGGTTTCGGCAGGACGGGGTCCAGCACCTCCGGCGTACAGGAGAGCATCAGGGCCAGGAATATCCCCCAGATGTAAAATCTTCTTTTCATCATCTTTCGTTTAAAAAACCATCGGTCACAGCCAGGAACTCGGCCTGCTGCCCATCGCTCATGAAAACGTGACCGGCGCCTTCAATGACATGCAGGCGGGCATCCGGGAATATTTCCACCGCCTCTTCGGAGCCTTTCAGGGATACCACCTGGTCCCGGTCCCCGTGAACGATCAGCACCGGGCAACGGATGGAACGCATATCGGCCCGGTAGTCATAGTCGTACATGTCCAGGATGTACTTCCTGCCGATGGTGATCATGCCGCGGTCATCGGTTTCGGGAATATTCTCAAGGTCAGGGTAGCGCCGGTGGAGATCCTCAGGGAGATAGAATGCCGGGTAGAGGAGCACCAGGGCCGATATTTCGCCGGGGTGGCGGGCGGCCGCTATGGTGGCAACGCCGCCGCCCTGGCTTCCTCCGACAAGAATAATCCGCTTCTTGTCAACAAAATCCCATTCCCTTGCTTCCGAGAGCACGGCCTCAAGGTCAGACACTTCCGTCAGGACCGACATGTCCGTGGTTTCGCCCTCGCTCCGGCTGCGCTCCCCGCCGCCGGAGAAGTCGAAGGTCACCACTGCGTAACCTTCATTCACCCAGTGATTCGCATAATTCACCCACCAGGGACGCGCCCCGTCGCTTCCCAGTTCGTGGGAACACACGATCAAGGGCTTTTTCCCTTCCCCGGAGGGCTTGTAAAGCGTTCCATGAAGTTTTTTGCCGGATTCTTTATTGCTTACGGAAAACTCCGTGCCCCTGTCCAGCTTGAAAATCTGCTCGGCGTTGCCGCGGGCGATGGCGTACTTCTGCCCGGGGGTGAGGTCGGCCTTCTCCAGGAAGAATCGCAGGTCGACGTCCGAGAGATAGGGATAGTCCTCGCTCCAGAGGATGTGCTCCGGTCCGACGAGTTTCAGGAAATAATCCAGCTGCATCTCGGACATGATGCCGGAAGGCGTGTACCAGATGTTCTCCTTATAATAGTCGGACACTTTCTTCTTGAGGCCGGTCATTTCCTGATTCAGCATATAGTCCATCCGCTCCAGGAAGGCGGGGATGTCCTCGCCCCAGTGACCGGTGACGAACTTGAGCTTCGGAAGTTTGTCGAAAATGCCGCTCAGCACCATCCGGGCCACGTGGATGCCCACGTCGATGTGCCAGCCGAATCCTGCGCTGCCGAGTTCCGCCCCCACGATGGGACTGTAGCTGTCGGACATGTAATAATAGTCAATGATGTCGCTGTTCACAAAATCCGGATGCCAGTAAACCGGAACGTCCAGCTCGGCCGCCTTCTCGAAGATGGGGAAGAATTCAGGCTCGTCGTAAAAACGGCCTTTGTACGTGCCTGTGAGCAGCACGCCTACGAATCCCAGCTCCTTCACGCAGCGCTCCAGCTCGGCGGCAGCGGCCTGCGGGTCGCCCATCGGCAGGGTAGCCATCGCACGGAAACGGTCGGGGTGCGCCGCCACCTGCTCCGCGAGGATGTCGTTGGCCCGGCGGGCGATGCGCACGGCCTCATCAATAGGGACGACATCGTCGATGGGAGCGGTGTAGGAGAGAATCTGCATCCCGACGCCCAGGCTGTCCATATGCGGAAGGCGTTCCTGCTCAATGTCCAGAAGCTTCTCCCCGATGAAACGGCGGCTGCCGAAGAACTTCATCGCCTCGGCCATCTTGCCGGTGGGCTTGGGCTTTAGATAAGCGTATTTTGCATTGGCGTCGATGATCTCCTGCGCGGTGAAATGCTCTTCGACGGTGATGAGCGGAAGGGTAGTGAAATCCATTTCTTTCATGTTTTTATCCGCACATGAGATGGCCATGACGGCCACTCCTGCCGCAAGAATTGTCTTAAGTGCTTTCATAACAATTGCAAAGATAATAAAATGGAACGAAACCTTCGTTAACGGGGATGTGAGAGGAATCTTTTGTTGTTTTATTGCTCTGCGAGCAGGTACTGCTGCCGCTCGTCTTCCGGGAACTTTTCGATGGCATAGCGGAGCATGGTGCGGGGCATCTGCCGATAGCGTGGGACCGGGCTGTCCGTCGCAGACCCCGGCGTCTCCTGTAGATAGGAGCGGAGGGCGTCGCCGTCCTTCTTGCCGGCTTCGCGGAGGAGCCAGCCGACGGCCTTGTGAATCAAGTCGTGCGGGTGATGAAGGAGGATATCGGCAATGGCAAAGGTGTCGCTGAGCTGCCCGTGGCGGATGAAAGTCATGGTGGAGACGATGCCGATGCGCCGTTCCCAGAGGGTGCGTCCGCTGCGGGCCAGGTCATAGAGCAGCGTGCGGTCCTTGTCCAACAGCCACTCTCCCAGCAGCGGGTAGCACGAAAGGTCCACCAGGTCCCAGTTGTTGATATAGTCCGTATGGCTGAGGTAAAAGTCGATGCAGCGGCGGCGAAGGGTGTCATCCTTGGGGGCTGCGAGACGTGAGGATCTTCCCTCGTGCGAGAAGATCTGCACCAGGGCGAGCAGAGCGGCCAGCCGGACCTCGTGGTATTCGCTGGAAATGCAGCGCTCAAGCTCGTCGAAGTCCGTTTTCCGCCAGTATTCTCCAACAATCACCCGGGTTACGGGCACCTTGATTCCGAGAAACTTGTCGCCTTCGCCGTACTGGCCGGGCCCGGTTTTGAAGAATCGACTGAGGCCGGCCACTTGAGCGGGATCGGCCGCAGCCAGCATAGCGTCATACAACTCGATAATCATCCCTCAAAAGTACGCATTTCCGTCCACAACGGCAATCCCCAAAAATGGGGGATGCAACTCTTGCGATCCGCGGAGAATCACGGCAGCATCAGGACTCCGGTTTCATTTCGCCATGATGCAAGTCATAGGCAACGCCCTGCTATCCTCTCTTGAAGACCTCGAAGATGCCGTAACTGATATCCCTGTCATAGACGTCCTCGCCCTCGTAGGCCTTCAGCCTCCGGATGACAAAGGTCGTCAGCGGGAGCAGGACGATCTCGTAGAGCGTCTTGAGGACGAACTGGAGTAGGAGCTGGCTCAGCAGTTCCAAGCCTGAAAGCACACCCAGGAATGCGATGGGAAAGAACAACAGGGAGTCGGCGGCCTCTCCCGCGACGGAACTCAAGGCGAGACGTCCTGCGAGTCTCTTCCCGCCCGTCTTGACCTTCATCTTGCTGAGCACCGTGGCGTTGATGAAGCTGCCCGCCAGGAAGGCGATACAGGAGGCGATGGTGATGCGCGGAGCAAGGGAAAAAATCGCATGGAATCCTTCCTGGTTCTCATGGCAGGGCGCACCGGGGATGGCGTCCACGATGGCCGCGAAGCCCATGAACAGGAAATTCAGCAGGAACCCCATCCAGATGAGCAGGCAGGTCCTCTTGTACCCCCAGACCTCACACACGCAGTCGCAGATGATGTAGGTAAGCGGGAAGACGAGCAGCCCGCCGGTCAGGTTGAAGGGGCCAACGGCGATCTGCTTGGTCTCGAAAATATTGGAGGCGACGAGGCACACCAGGAATAGCATGGCGATCTGAAGGAACACCACGCTGACCTTTTCAAGTCTTCTTTTCGGTTTCATGTCAGGAAGGTTTTACAGGGCAAAGATACGACAAGTTCTTTCACCGGACATTAATTTTTTTGCCGGAAACTAATGGAACACCACCGTTTGCCATGTCGGAGGGTAGGGAGCGGTGCTTGATTCCGCTTGATGCCGAATTATAGTTTTGACTACCGTACATTCAATGATGTAAATTTATACGTACTACAAGTTTTTTTCTATTTTTGTATCGGGAAAAACAAAAGTATTTGACGATGATACACAAGCACATATTTTTGACTATTTCATTCGCGTTCGCGCTGTTCGTTTCCTGCTCCCCGAACTGCCGTGTCGTCTGGACCGAGGGGGACACGGATCCCGACACACGTCTTGCCTCCCACGTCCTGGAGATCCAGAATCCTCCTTCCGGAACAGACTGGGTACTTTGGTTCAGCCAGTTCCGTACCCCGGTCACCATCCCTGAGGATGCACCCGGGAACTTAGAGCACCTTGGCGGGACATTATACCGCTTTGTCCCGTCTCAGGACAGTCACGGCCAGCCTATCGTCCTGCAGTATAAGGCACGGTCCATTGCCAACCAG
>CAJOMY010000044.1 GCA_905235775.1 uncultured Bacteroidales bacterium
TAACTTGCTGATTTTCAGCGTATTTTGTGGAGCATAGGAGAATCGAACTCCTGACCTTTTGAATGCCATTCAAACGCTCTACCAACTGAGCTAATACCCCGTTTTTCCCGTTTGGGATTACAAAGGTACTGCTTTTTTTGAAACCTGCAAGCAATTCGGGGAAAAAATCGAACCGTCAAATTCTCGGGAAGGGCTTGACGGGCTCGACGTGGACGGTGACGTGCGTGTCGGCTCCGAAGCGTTCCTTGATGACCGTTTCGATGTGCTGGGTGCGGGAGTGTGCTTCGGTGAGGGAAAGGTTCCCGTCCATCCGGATGTGGAATTCGATGGCGTAGGTGTTGCCGATCCGGCGGGTGCGGAGGTTGTGCAGGTCGCTGACGTCGGGGTCGGACAGGATGATCTGCCGGATCTCTTTCTCCACGCTTTCGGGCAGGGCGGCTTCCGTCAGGTCGCCGAAACTCTGCCGGAGCAGCTTCCAGGCCACCCGGATGATGAAGACGGCGACCACCAGCGAGGCCAGCGGATTGTCANNNNCGAGCAGGATGGCGCCGCCGATGCCCACCAACGCTCCGATCGAGGAGAGCGCGTCGCTGCGGTGATGCCAGGCATTGGCCTCCAGCGCCGGGGAGTTGAGCTTACGCCCCTGGCGGACCGTGTAGCGGTAGGTGAGTTCCTTGAGAAGAATGGAGACCAGTGCGGCCCAGAGCGCCAGCGTACCGGGCCTGGGCAGGTCCGCGCCGTGCAGCCAGGCTCGCAGCGCACTGCCGGAGCGGTAGATGATGCCGCCGGCCACGGCGATCAGGGCGAGACCGATGAGGGAGGTGGCCAGGGTCTCGAACTTGCCGTGGCCGTATTCGTGCTTCTCGTCGGCGGGCTTGCTGCTGAGGTGCACGAAGACCAGGACCGCGGCGTCGGTGAGCAGGTCCGACAGCGAGTGTACGGCATCCGCCGTCATCGCGGCGCTCCGCCCGGCCACGCCCGCGACAAACTTGAACACGGTCAGCAGCGCGTTCACGGCGCTGCCGACGAGCGTCACCCGGTCGATGGCTTTCTCTCTGGCGTCCATACAGGACAAAGATACCGCATTCGCGAGAATAATCCAACTTACTTCCGGGTGAACAGGAAGATGGTCAGGGGCAGGGCGATGATGGCCATCGTGGCGCTGACCGGCAGATAGATGCCGAAGTTCACGTATTCCACGACAAGATAGGTGATGAGCAGCAGCCCGACTCCCATCGCGCCGGAGAGCAGGTAGTGCTTGCGGATGTCCGAGTCTTTGCAGATGATACGGCTGAGGTTGGGCACGCCCAGCGAGATGAAGCCGATGGTGCCGCAGATGCTCACCGCGGAGGTCACCAGGAACATGATCATCGTCAGGGACACCGCCTTGCGCCAGGCGGGCAGCTCGATCTCTCCGTTGAAGTGGCGCGTGAGGTCCCGGTGGGTGCCGACGGCGGCGCCCAGCCCGAGAGCGAACAGACAGAGTGAGAAGAGGATATCGCCCGTGGTGACGCCCTCCAGATGGAAATTGGCCGCGCCCCAGAGGTAGTACTGTTTGAGCAGGTCGCCCGTGGGGGCGTTCGTCACCACGATGGTCCCCAGCGAGCCGATGAAGGTGCCGAAGATGATGCCGAAGGTGATCAGGTTCTGCGTCGAGACCCGTAGGGTCACGAAGAAGCAAACGAGGGTGCAGATCAGCGTGCAGACAAACGAACCGACCGTCAGCGAGCACCAGCCGGTCATGGTGGCCGCGGCCGCGCCCAGGCAGGCGGCGCTGCCCAGCCCGAGGGAATAGACGTCCCCGAGCTGGTTGCGCCACAGATACTGCATCTGGATGCCTCCGACGGGGAGCGCGATCCCCGACAGGATGACGTACAACAGGCTTAACAGCATAGCTTATCTTAGAATCTGAAGGTGAAGCCGCCGAGGATGGAGCGGCCCGGCATCGGGTAGTCGCGCACGAGTTCGTAGCGGGTGTCCAGCAGGTCCCGGACGGCGATATTCAGGCCCAGGACGCCGACGCTTCCCAGGCGGAAGTCCTTGCGCAGCGTGAGGTCGAGCGTGTTCCAGTCGGGCATGGCGCCGCCGGCGTCGAAGCGGCCGCCGCGCCAGTTCCAGACGGCGTCGAGGCGCCAGCCGGAGAGGGCGACATCGCCAGCGAGCACGACCGTATGCCTGGCGACATACGGAATCTGCTGGTCGAAAGTGAAACTGTCCGGGGTCTTGTCCTGGGCGGACTGCCAGGCATAGCGGGCGCTCAGGCCGCCGCTGACCCGCTCGCCTTCATGGCGCAGCGTGAGGGCGACGTCTGCCCCCTTGGCCTGGACCTTGCCGACATTATAGGGCAGCCAGACATAGGGATCCAAGGCGGATGGGGCGGAAATGATCTTGTCCCTGAGGCTGTTGTAGTAGCCGTCCACCTGCACGCCCAGCGTCCAGCCGTCCGCGAATCCCGTGCGGAAATCGACGCCGAGGTCGAAGAGCCAGGCGTCCTCCGGGCGCAGCCCGGTGTTGCCGTAGCCGGGATAATAGAGCTCGTTGAAGGTCGGGGTGCGGAAGGCGCGGCGGCCGAAGGCGACGATGTCCAGGCCTTCGAAGAGGGTGAAGCGCAGGTCCAGGGAAGGGGAGAGGCTGTTGAGCCCCTTCTGGCCCTTGTCGAAGCTGCCGCGGTACTCCATGGCCAGGTCGGCCTGGAAGCGCTCAAGGCGGATGGCGGTGGCGAGGGCGCCGATGACCGCCGTGCGGGCGGCATCGTACAGGCCGGGGGACTTCAGCGTACCGCGCTCGATGTCGGCGGCCAGCGACACGCCCCACCAGGGCGTCAGGCGGAAGGTGTGGGACGTGTTGAGCTGGAGGTCCGTGAAGTCGTATTTGCTGTCGCCCCATCCGCTCTGGTAGTAGATGCCGTCCCAGGCGCCCTTGGCGCTGAAATTCAGGGTATACAGTTCGGAGAAGGCCTTGCGGAGGGACCCTTGTACCAGGAAATTCTTGTCCTGCTGGCGGTCCTGGGAGGGCCAGCTCAGAGAGCCGGGCGTGCCGCGGTCGGAACCGTTGTAATAGGCCTTTGCCTGCCACTCGCCGCCATCCAGGGTGCCGAACAGGTCGATGCCCGTGCGGATCTGCCTGAGGTCGTTGTTCATCCGGCGCTGGCCCTTGTCGTCAAGGGGAAAATCTCCCCGGCTGATGACGCCGGCGGCGTGGGCGCTGAGGGCCACGCGCGGGGACAGCTTCGCGTCAAAGCGTGCGGCGGGCAACCAGGTGCCGAAGGAACCGGCCTGCAGGCCGACCTGCCCGGCGAAGGGGCGGTCGCCGAAGACCGGACGGGCCGTCCGGAAGGATACGCTGTTCTGGGCGTAATCCACGACCGCGCTTCCCAGGACTTCGAGCGGGAGCATGCCGAGGTCGCTCTGCCCGCTCTGGAAATTGCTCACGCGCACGCCGTCCAGATAGATGTCGGTGTGGGCGGTGCCCAGGCCCCGCAGGCTCACGCCCTTCAGGCCGGCGAGTCCGCCGTAATCGCTGATGCCGAGCCCCGGAATGCGCAGGAGCGCCTCCGTGGCCGTGGATTGATTGATAAAGGAAAGTGTGTCCGTCCGGGACACGATGACGCCCTTGTCGGCCACGATGGTCACGGCCTGGAGGGTGTCCGGCGTCTCTGCCACCAGCAGGCCCGCCGCAAACAAAAGAGAAGTAAAGAACATGTTTGTTCGTCGCTAGGGCGGCCTGACCCCGGGCCACCGGTATCAACTTTGTCTGTGGCAGGTATTCGGACTCTATGAGGACATATTACCGTTGCGGGCACAGCCCCGGGTTCCCACCGGGTTCCCCTTTACGGTTGCAAAGCAACACACCACAAACTCGCTGCAAAGATAATAAAACTTGGTTATCTTTGCGAAATGAAAAAATACTTGATGCCCCTTCTGCTGTCCCTGGCCTTCCTGTCCGGCCTGGGCGCCGTGTCCTGCAACAGCCATGTTTCCGAATCCGACAGCCTGCACCTGGAGCAGGTGACCATCTTCAGCCGCCACGGCGCCCGCGTGCCGCTGGCATCTTATGAGGAAGACCTCTCACGCGTTGTCGGAGCGGGTCTGACCTGGCCCATCTGGCCCGTGCAGGGCGGCCACCTTTCCTTCCGCGGCGCCACCCTGGAGTATGTGGCCGGCGAGAACTTCCGCAATGAATTCCTCGCCGAAGGCCTCAGCCTCACGCCCGGAGATGTCTATTTCTGCGCCAGCCCCAAGCAGCGCACGGTGCAGACTTCCGAGGCGTTCGCCGCCGGCCTGTTGGCCGGAGCCGGCGTCGAGGTTCATTACAAGGGAGCCAAAGATTTCAGCGACGGCTACCTGGATCCGGAATTCCTGCCGCTGTTCGACTATACCACGGCCCCGGATTTCGACTGGGACGCCTTCCGCGCCGAGGCCCTGCGCGAGATGGACGAGATGGCGGCCCGGGTGGACTGGGACGAGAGCTACAGTTTCATGGAGAACGCCCTGGCCTTCAAGACCTCCGTTTACGCCCGCGAGGCGGGCAAGGAGCACTTCGACAAGTCCGTCTCGTTCCGGGTGGAGAAGCTGACTCCGGCCGGCAAGCCGGCGGAGCCGGATGTCGCCGCGGGCTGCGACTTGCTCCTCGCGAACCGCGCGAGCGACGCTTTCGTCCTGCAGTATTACGAACAGGACGACTATGCGCTCAAGAAATACAAGCTCACGGAGAACCTCAACTACGCCGATTTCCAGCGGCTCGCCGCCATCAAGGATGTGGAGGTGGACCTGGTCTTCACCGCGCCCATCGTCGCGGTGAACATCTCGCACAATATGCTGCGGATGATCAAGCGGGAGATGGAAGCCCCCGGCCGGAAGCTCACCTTCATGTGCGCGCACGACTCTTCCGTCGCCTCCCTGCTGGCCGCCTTGCGCGTCAAGCCCTATCAGCTGGACGCCACCACCGCCATCGAGCGCAAGACGCCCATCGGCGTCAAGATTGTCATCGAGAAATGGGCCGAAGGCAGGGAGCATTATGCCAAGGTGTACCTGGCCTACTACTCCACCGCGCAGATGCGCAGCGGCAACCCGGCTGAGCTGGTCGGCGAAGCGGGCCGCCTCCAGCGCCAGCCCCTCAGTTTCGAAGGGCTCTCGCCCGCGGCCAACGGGATGTACCGCTATGAGGACCTGATGGCTCATATCGACCGGACGCTGGCGCTCTACGACAAGACCGCCCGCGGCGAGCGGCCCTTCTGAGAAGAAAAACAAAACACATAGTTTAAAATTTCCAATAAAAATATATTGTTTTTCAATAAATATTTATAACTTTGCAGCAACAAACCAAGAATTTTGCCTTATGATTGAATGGTGGAACTCCCTTGAACCTGCGATGAAAGTCCTCTGGGCGGTGACCCTCTCGGCTTCGCTGGTCTTCGTCATCCAGAGCATCATGACTTACCTCGGCGCCGCGGACGGCGATTTCGACATCAACTCCGGCGTTGACGCCGGCGCCCCGGGCGATCTCGCCGACGGGTCGGTGGACGTGGGCGGCGGTCCTGATGTCGGCAGCTCCGAAGCGGCCCACCCGGGCTCGGGCATGAACCTGCTCACCTTCCGCAACTTCATCAACTTCCTCATCGGTTTCGGCTGGACGGCCATCCTGCTCAAGGACAGCATCCCCGCCACGGGTCCGCGCATGCTGATTGCCATCATCGTGGGCGTGGCGCTGGTCGCGCTGGTGATGCTGCTCTTCAAGTGGCTGACCGACATGCAGCAGTCCGGCACCATCAATGTCTATAAGTCCGCCGTGGGCTGCGAGGGCACGGTCTATCTGACCATCCCGGGCGAACGGAGCGGCGAAGGCAAGGTCCAGATCACCATCAACAACGCCGTGCGCGAATACGACGCCGTGACCGACGGCCCCACGCTCAAGACCGGCGCGCGCATCCGCGTCGTCGAGGTCGTGAGCGCCAACACCCTGCTCGTCGAAGAAATCAATTCCGTCATCATTTAAAACACGCATAGACATTATGGAACTCTATCTCATCCTCATCATCGTGGGCGTGCTCTTCGTGACCTTCACGGCCATCCTCGCCCGCTACAAGCGCTGCCCCTCGGACAAGGTGCTCGTCATCTACGGCAAGACCGGCCGTGACGCTTCCGCGAAATGCATCCATGGCGGCGCCGCCTTCATCTGGCCCGTCTTCCAGAGCTACCAGTTCCTGGACCTGACCCCGATTTCCATCGAATGCAACCTGACCAACGCCCTCTCGAAGCAGAACATCCGCGTGGACGTGCCCTGCCGCTTCACCGTGGGTATCTCCACCGATCCGGACAGCATGACCAACGCCGCCGAGCGTCTGCTCGGGCTGCAGATCGACGACATCCGCAACATCGCCACCGACATCCTCTTCGGCCAGCTGCGTCTGGTCATCGCCACGATGGACATCGAGGAGATCAACGCCGACCGCGACAAGTTCCTCGCCAACGTCTCCACCAACGTGGAGGCCGAGCTCCGCAAGATCGGCCTGAAGCTCATCAACGTCAACGTCACCGATATCCGCGACGAGTCCGGTTACATCGAGGCCCTCGGCAAGGAAGCCGCCGCCAAGGCCATCAACGACGCCAAGAAGAGCGTGGCCGAGCAGAACCGTTACGGCGAGACCGGCAAGGCCGTGGCCGACAAGGACACCCGTATCAACGTGGCCGCCGCCGACGCCGACGCCGTCAAGGGCGAGAACAGTGCCAAGATCGAGATCGCCAATTCCGACGCCCTGCGCCGCGAGAAGCAGGCCGAGGCCGAGCGCCTGGCCGTCGCCGCCGAGAAGGTCCAGGCCGCCAAGGCCCTCGAGGAGGCCTACAAGAGCGAGCGCGACGCCGAGCTGGCCCGCGCCGAGCGCGAAAAGGCCACCCAGCAGGCCAACGTGGTCGTGTCCGCCCAGATCGAGAAGGAGAAGGCCATCATCGAGGCCGAGGCCGTCGCCGAGCAGCTTCGCCGCAAGGCCAAGGGTGAGGCCGACGCCATCTTCGCCAGGATGGACGCCCAGGCCCGTGGTACGCTGGAGATCCTCTCCAAGCAGGCCGAGGGTTTCGGCCAGCTCGTGTCCGCCGCCGGCGGCGACGCCCAGCAGGCCATCACGATGCTCATCACCGACAAGCTGCCCGAGCTCGTCAAGACGCAGGTCGAGGCCGTCAAGGGCATCAACATCGACAAGGTCACCGTCTGGGACGGCGGCAAGGGCGAAAACGGCAAGACCGCCACGGCCAACTTCCTCTCCGGCCTGATGGGATCCGTCCCGCCGCTCGAGGAGCTGTTCAAGATGGCCGGCATGAGCCTTCCGAACTACCTGAAAGGCGAGGCCAGGGAGACCCCCGCTCCCGCGGAAGAAGTGAAACCAGCGGAGTAACGGTGTATGATCGTCATCAATGTAGATGTGATGCTGGCCCGGAGGAAGATGTCCTCCGGGGAACTCGCTCAGCGCGTGGGGATCACAGCTGCAAACCTCTCGATCCTCAAAACCGGCAAGGCCAAAGCCATCCGCTTCTCCACGCTTGAATCCCTCTGTGAGGCGCTGGACTGTCAGCCCGGCGACCTGCTCGAATACGTCCCGGACCCGTAGGCCTCTAACCTTTGATATCAATGCTGAACCCCTCGTCGAGCAGCGGCTGGACGAGGGTTCTCATTTCTGCGGCGGAGATCTTCTCCAGGCCGGCGGCCGGGGTGGGGCGGTCGATGGTATAGACCATGATTTGCCGGGGCCGGAGGTCCCGGACGATATCCATCCAGCCGTCCAGCACCTCGGGGCTGGACGAGTCGAAGTCCGGGCTGCGCAGGAACATGGTCTGGAGGACGAAATCCCCGTGGAAGCCGCGCAGGGCCTCCAGCACGCGCTCCAGGCGGTAGCCGGGGGCCGGACGGTCGATGCGGGCGATGAGCTCGTCCGTGGGGGCGTCGATCTTCAGGATGGGATTGTCCACCCGCTTCAGGGCCGCCGCGACCTCCGGGACGTGCACCCGCGTGGCGTTGGACAGCACCGAGACCCGGGCGGCGGGGCAGTAGGCGTCGCGCAGGCGGAGCGTGTCGTCGATGATGCGGGGGAACTCCGGGTTGAGGGTCGGCTCCCCGTCGCCGGAGAAGGTGATGGAGTCGATTTGCGTGCCGTCCAGCAGGCAGGCGGCCAGTTTGTCCTCGAGGGCGGAGCGTACCTGGGCGGCGGTGGGGAGGACCTGGTCGTCGCGGCCGTCCCTGTTCCAGCCGCATTCGCAGTAGATGCAGTCAAAATTGCAGAACTTGCCCCGGGTCGGCAGCAGGTTGATGCCGAGCGAGGATCCCAGCCGGCGGCTGTGGATGGGACCGAAAACCGTTTCTTCGCGAATCATGTCCGAACTGTTGATAAAGTGTTGAAAAACGCCCGGCAAAAATAATTATTTTTTTTCATGGAGTTGGAAAAAACCAGTAACTTCGTGGGCGCATTATCAAACTGTATCATGAAAGCCATTCTCAGCACCGATTTCCATTTCCCCGGACAGGTTGCCCGGTACACCGGCAAGGTCCGTGACGTGTACAGCATAGGTTCCGACTATCTCGTGATGGTCGCCACCGACCGCATTTCCGCCTTCGACGTCGTCCTGCCCAAGGGGATTCCCTACAAGGGTCAGGTCCTCAATCAGATAGCATCCAAGTTCCTGGACGCCACGGCCGACATCCTTCCGAACTGGAAGGTCGCCGAGGTGGATCCGATGGCCACGATCGGCTGGCGCTGCGAGCCCTTCAAGGTGGAGATGGTGATCCGCGGCTACCTCACCGGCCACGCCTGGCGCGAGTACAAGGCCGGGAAGCGCAGCCTCTGCGGCGTCGCCCTGCCGGAGGGGATGGTGGAGAACCAGAAGTTCCCCGAGCCCATCATCACCCCGACCACCAAGGCCGCCGAGGGGCATGACGAGGATATCAGCAAGGAGGAGATCATCGCGCAGGGCATCGTCTCCCGCGAGGACTACGAGCAGCTCGAAGCCTATACCCGCGCCCTGTTTGCGCGCGGCACGCAGATCGCGGCCGGCAAGGGCCTGATCCTCGTGGACACCAAATACGAATTCGGCAAGCGCGACGGCCGCATCATCCTGATGGACGAGATCCACACCCCCGATTCCTCCCGCTATTTCTATGCGGAAGGCTATGAGGAGCGCCTCGCCCGGGGCGAACGCCAGAAGCAGCTCTCCAAGGAATTCGTGCGCGAGTGGCTGATGGCCGGCGGCTTCCAGGGCCAGGCCGGACAGCAGGTCCCGGAGATGACCGATGAGGTCGTCGCGGGCATCACCGACCGCTACGTGGAGCTCTACGAGCACATCACCGGCGAGAAGTTCGTCCCCGCCCCCGACGCGGACGCCGCCGCCCGCATCGAAGCCAACATCCTGAAATTTCTCAATAAATGATTTTCCGCCGCCTGACGGAAAGCGGAGCGGAAATTGGTTTTTCGGCAAACCTGTCCGAAAAATAATTTCCGGCCGCCCGTCCGGAAGACTCCGTCAGGCGGCAGAAAAATTAAAAAGAAGAAGATAATATGATTGAGCGATATTCCAGAAAGGTCATGCGGGACGTGTGGACCGAAGAGAACAAGTTCAGCGCCTACCTCGAAGTCGAAACCCTCTCCTGCGAGGCCTGGAGCCAGCTGGGCGTCATCCCGGCGGAAGATGTGGACAAGATCCGCGCGAACGCCACATTCCGGGTGGACCGCATCAAGGAGATCGAGGAGCAGACCCGACACGATGTCGTCGCCTTCACCCGCGCCGTCAGCGAAAGCCTCGGCGAAGAGCGCAAATGGGTCCACTACGGCCTCACCTCCACGGATGTCGTGGACACCGCCAACGGCTACCTCCTCAAGCAGGCGGACACGATCCTGCTGAAGGATCTCGAAGAATTCCTGGAAGTCCTGAAGAAGCGGGCCCTGGAATTCAAGGACACCCCCTGCATCGGCCGCACGCACGGCATCCACGCCGACATCACGAGTTTCGGCCTGAAATGGGCCCTGTGGTACGAGGAGATGAAGCGCAACATCGAGCGATTCCAGTATGCCCGCAAGGGCGTCGAGGCCGGCAAGATGAGCGGTGCCGTGGGCAATTTCGCCAACATCCCGCCCTTCATCCAGGACTACGTCTGCGGGAAGCTGGGCATCGCCTCCGCGGACATCTCCACACAGGTGCTCCAGCGCGACCGCCATGCCTTCTACATGGCCACCCTGGCCGTGATCGCCTCCACCCTGGAGCAGATGGCCTTCGAGGTGCGCAACCTCCAGCGGACCGAGGTGCGCGAGGCCGAAGAGGCCTTCCGCAAGGGCCAGAAGGGCTCGAGCGCCATGCCGCACAAGCGCAACCCGATCAGCAGCGAGAACATCTGCGGCTGCGCCCGCGTGATGCGCGGCTACGCGTCCGCCTTCTGCGAAAACGTGGCTCTCTGGCACGAGCGGGACATCTCCCACTCCTCCACGGAGCGCATCATCCTCCCGGACGCGACGGAACTGCTGGACTACATGCTCAACCGCTTCAAGGGGATCCTCGAGAACCTGACGGTCTATCCGGAGAATATGATGGGGAACATCTGGCGCACCCACGGCGTCATCTTCGCCCAGCGCGTGATGAACGCCCTGATCGGCAAGGGCCTGGCGCGCGAGACGGCCTACGACACCGTGCAGCCCATCGCCATGAAGGCCTGGAGCGAAGGGCTCGACTACAAGACGCTGCTGCGCGCCGATGCCGGCGTGATGGCGCAACTCACGGAAGAAGAGCTCGACAGCTGCTTCACCCTCGACTATTACTTCAAGAACGTCGACTACATCTACCAGCGTGTAGGAATCCTCTGATACCCATGAGAGCCCTCCGGCGCATCCTTTCCGTCACCCTGCTGCTCCTGCTGGCTTCGACGATGCTGAAGGCGCAGTGGTCCGGCAGCGTGAACCTGTCGGGCGGCTACGGATGGCTGCCCCTGACGGATGAAATGGACCGGGCCGTGGAGGAGGAACTCGGGTTTCCGAAGGGCTGGAAGCCGGATTTCCTTGTCCATTCGCTGGCGCAGGCGGGGCTGAACCTGCGCTACACCGCTCCGAAGTGGACCTGGAAGACCACCCTGGACGGCCGCTGGGAGCCCAAAGGAACGGACAACCAGCGCGGCAGCATCACGGATAAGTTCGAGTTCGTGGAGAAGTTGGTCCAGACCAGCCCCTTGTCCCTGAACCTGCGCTCGGATGTGTCCTGGAATCCTGCGCGCGGCCGGTCGTACGATTTCTGGGGCCGCTACCAGTACAAGCACGACGCCGGGGTGAACGAAACCGGCCGGTTGTCCGTTCCGGATGATCCCGAAGCGAAGACGGGCCTGAGTTATTACTACGAGGAACCCTCGATGAACGAGCATCTCTTCGCGCTGGGAGGCGGGACGCGGCACGAACTCGGATCGTCCCGCCGGGTCCTGCAGTCGGTCTTCTCCTTCGAGGGGAAGCTGAACAGCCAGCAGAACCGGTGGATGGTGCTCAAGGCCGATGCGCGCTCCGTGACGGGCAATCCCTCGGACGAGTTGAACCTGGCGGCCAGCGTGTACCGCATCACGCCCCGCAATGAAGACTTCAACGTTACCGCACGGGTGCATTACCGGGATTCGCTGGTCCGGGGACCCGTAAACTTCGTGCTGGATCCGGGGTTCCGACTTGACTCTCAGCATGAGAACGACCTGAACAGCGGCGCCAACCTGGACCTGGCTGAATACGAACGCTCTGGCCGGATGGTGTGGCGGGATTCGGTCCGGCTGCGCGAGCAATTCGATTACCTGACCCGTACGTAGCCGGCGACCTGGCCTGGAAGCGGCTCCGGGTCCATTTCGACTATGGTCTCCAACTCTACGGCCGACGGCTGAACAACGAGGAGCACCGGCAACCGATGCAGTGGCGGAATATCTATCCGGTCGGAAACGGCACGGTGACCTGGCAGATCAACCCCCGGCACGGGCTGAGCCTGGAGAATACCCTGTCCGTGTCGCACCCCGACTACTTCAAGATCTGCTGGTACGAGCGGACGGGCGGATACTTGAACCAGCTCTACCGGGGCAACGAGGAACTGCTGTCCACCAGCACGGACAAATATGCCCTGGCCTATGAGTTCAAACCCAAGCGTTTCCGGACCCGGACAACCTTGGCGATGACCCGCAAGATCAACGAAATCGACCAGACCTGGTCCAACCAGGAGATCGAGGGACGCCTGTACAAGGTGTTCACCTGGCTCAACGCGGCCGACAGCTGGACGTTCGGGGCTACGGAGCGGCTGGAGTGGGAGGGGAAGATCGTGACGGCCCGCATGGAGCTGACCTACAACCAGACGTTGCGTTCCGTCCGGGAGACGGGCGCGACCAAGCGGACTTTCGACTGGAACCTGACCTCCGGCGTGACGATCCGTCCGGGCGCAGGCTGGGAGATCAGCACGGACACCCGCTACCAGAGCAAGGTGCAGACCTTCTTCTCGTTGTTCGACCAGTATTGCGTGTTCAACGCCCGTGTCCAGAAGAAACTCCAGAAGGTCACCGTTTATCTGGAAGGCCGGGACCTGCTGGACGGCGTGCGCACGACCACCTTCGAGTCGGCCGACCACAAGGAAATGTGGGAGGAGCGGGTGCGCAACAACCGCCGCCTGATCATTCTGGGCGTGAACTGGTCTTTCTAGCGGAGTACGATCTCCTTGCGGTCGGGACCGACGGAGATAATCTTGACCGGGCAGCCGGTCTCCCTCTCGATGAAGGAGATGTAGTCCTTGAGCTCCTGCGGGAAATCCTCATAGCGGCGCACGCTGGTGATGTCGCACTTCCAACCCGGGAACTCCCGGTATATCGGCTTCACCTGCTCCCCGTTCTCGAAGGGGAACCAGTCCAGCTGCTCCCCGCCGATCTCATAGGCAGTGGCTACTTTGATGGTGTCGAAGCTGTTGAGGACGTCGGCCTTCATCATGATCAGTTCGCTCACGCCGTTCATCATCACGGCATACTTGAGCGCGACAAGGTCCAGCCAGCCGCAGCGGCGCGGGCGGCCGGTCGTGGCGCCGAATTCGTGGCCGATGCGGCGCAGCTCCTCTCCGGTCCCGTCGAAGAGTTCGGTGGGGAAGGGGCCGCTGCCCACGCGGGTGCAATAGGCCTTGAAGATGCCCATGACCTTGCCCACGCGGTTGGGGGCGACGCCGAGGCCGGTGCAGACGCCGGCAGACATCGTGTTGGAGGAGGTGACGAAGGGGTAGGTGCCGAAGTCGATGTCCAGCATCGATCCCTGGGCACCCTCGGCGAGTACGGGAACGTCGTTGCTGAGGTAGTCATTGATCACAAGCTCGCTCTCGATGAAGGAGAAGCGCCTGAGCGCCTCCACGGCCTCCATCCACTGCTGCTCATAGTCGGTGATATCATATTCGAAATCATACTGGGAGAGCAGTCCGAAATGTTTCTGTTTGAGCGCGTTGTATCGATCCTGGAATTCCGGGGAGAGGATGTCCCCGACGCGCAGGCCGTTGCGGCCGGTCTTGTCCATATAGGTGGGTCCGATGCCCTTCAGGGTGGAGCCGATCTTGCCCTTGCCCTTGGCGGCTTCGCTGGCGGCGTCCAGCATCCGGTGCGTCGGCAGGATGAGGTGGGCGCGCTTGGAGATCAGGAGCTTGCCGGTGATGCTGCCGGCCTTCTGCTCGATGGCGCGGATCTCGTCCATCAGGATCACCGGGTCGATTACGACGCCGTTGCCGATCACATTGACCGAATCCGGGCGGAAAATGCCGGAGGGGACGGTATGCAGCACGAAGCGGTCACCGTCGAAGACCAGCGAGTGGCCCGCGTTGGGGCCGCCCTGGAAGCGCGCGATTACCTTATACGCCGGGGTCAGGACGTCGACCACCTTGCCTTTGCCCTCATCGCCCCACTGGAGCCCGAGCACTACGTCGATTTTCTTCATAATGATAATAGATGTTCAAATGTTGATTCCAAAGTTTAAAGGTAACAAGAATCTTCGAAATCCCCAACGGGATTTTGCGAAAATAGCTTATATTTGTCTTCGGTAGCTTCGCATTTTCGCGCCAGCGGCCAGGCTGCACCTGGTTACATTCCGTTTTTTTCACGTATCTTTGCGCCTGCAATGGCAGGACGCAAGGATATACTTCTGGGCAAGCTCCGCGGCGGCGAGCCGCTGAGCGGCGGCGAGCAGTTCAATCTCACCCTCCTGCTTGCGTGGCCGTCGATCCTGGCGCAGCTGGCCATGTGCCTGATGAGCTATATCGATGCGGCGATGGTGGGCCGGCTGGGCTCCGCGCAGGCCGCCTCCATCGGCCTGGTGAGCACGACCACCTGGATCTTCGGCAGTTTCTGTTATGCCACCGCTTCCGGATTCAGCGTCCAGGTCGCGCACCGATGCGGAGCGAAGGATTTCCCCGGCGCCCGGCAGGTCTTCCGCCACGGGATCGTGGTGGCGATGGGCGTGAGCCTGCTGCTGTGCCTGCTCGCCGTGGCCATTCACGGGGGCCTGCCGCATTGGCTGGGCGGTTCGCCGGAGATCGTGGACGACGCGTCGGCCTATTTCCTGATCTATGCCCTGTTCCTGCCCCTGCTCCAGCTGACGGTTTTCTGCGAGGCGTCGCTGATCGCCAGCGGCAACGTGAAGGTGCCGGGCATCCTGGGCATCGCGATGTGCGGGCTGGACGTGGTGTTCAACTACCTCTTTATCTTTGTCTTCCACATGGGCACAGCAGGAGCCGCCTACGGCACCCTCATGGCCTATACCATCACCATGACCCTTATGTTCTACTTCATGGCGGTGCACGACCACCAGTTGCGTTTCGCCCTCGACACCGAACTGCTGGGCCGATGGGACTGGTCGCGCTACATCCCCAGCAAGCGCACCCTGCTCAAGGCCTTCACCATCGGCTCGCCCATCAGTTTGGAGCGAGGTGTGATGTGTGGTGCACAGATAGCCATCACGGGCATCATTGCCCCTTTGGGTTCAGTAGCCCTTGCCGCCAACACCTTCGGCATCAACATCGAGAGCCTCTGCTATATGCCTGGCTACGGCATCTCAGAGGCAGCCACCACCCTTG
>CAJOMY010000045.1 GCA_905235775.1 uncultured Bacteroidales bacterium
TCAAGAAGGTCACCAAGAAGGATGTCCAGATCAACATCTACGAGGTGAAGCGCCCCGAGGTGGACGCCAACATCGTGGCGGACAGCATCGCCCGCCAGATCGAGGGCCGCGTGTCCTATCGCCGCGCCATCAAGATGGCCATCGCCAACACGATGCGCGTCGGCGCCGAGGGCATCAAGGTCCAGATCGCCGGTCGCGTCGGCGGCGCCGAAATGGCCCGCAGCGAGATGTTCAAGGAAGGCCGCACGCCGCTCCACACGTTCCGCGCCGACATCGATTATGCCCTGGCTGTGGCCAACACCAAGGTCGGCACCCTCGGTATCAAGGTGTGGATCTGCAACGGTGAGCGCTACGGCAAACAGGACCTCACGCCTGCCGCCCTGGCCGCTGCCAATGCGCAGGCCACCGGTCAGAACCGGGGTGGTGGCCGCGGTGGCGACCGTCGTCCCCGCCGGGATGGCGACCGCGACCGTCGTCCGCGTCGCGATAACAAGTAATGGATTGACTTTTATCAATTTATTGCTATATTTGAAGCCGGTTCCGGAAATGTCGGGACCGGCTTCTTGTAGTGTATGAATTTAGTATGATTCAAATGAAGAAATTGATTTTGATCGCAGCGGCGGCGCTGGTGGCGCTCGCCGGCTGCAAGCAGGTGAAATCCAGCCAGGAAGCGCTGGACGAATTCAATGCCGCTTACGCCGAGTTGATGGAGGCCTATCGCGCCGACGCGCAGGCGGTCGATGAGGACGAATCCCTTACCGACGAGCAGAAAGAGGCCCGGTGGGAGGAGTTGCAGGATGCGACCATCGCCCAGATGACCGCCACCGGCAAGGACTTTCTCAAGAAATACGGCAAGGACACCCTCGTGGCTCCGACCGTGATCGGACACATCTACGCCTACCTGAACGATGACGAGCTGGACGGGGTCCTCGCGTCCGTCAGCCCCGAGCTGAAGGAGAGCAACAAGCTTATCGCCAGCATCGCCGAAGACCTGGCCTACCGCAAGTCCACCGCCGTGGGCAGCCAGTTCGTGGACTTCACCGTGGACCACGTGGCTGGTGTGGACAAGGATGGCAACCCGATCTACGAGAAGAAGAACCTGTCCGACTTCGTCGGCAAGGGCAAAGTCATGCTCGTGGACTTCTGGTCTCCCTGGTGCCCGCCCTGCAAGGCCGAGATTCCCAACATCAAAGCCGTCTGGGAGAAGTACCACGGTGATGACTTCGACGTGCTGAGCGTCGCGGTCTGGGAGGAGAGCCGCAAGATGGACTGGCACAACACCATCGACACCGCCGCCTTCTACGGCATGAAGTGGCAGCAGCTCAACAACGGCCACAAGGAACCGGCCACCCTCTACGGCATCAGCGGCATCCCGCACATGATCCTGTTCGACAAGGACGGCACCATCCTCAAGCGCGGGGACGACCTGCGTGGCGCCGCGACGGAAAAGGCCGTCGCCGAAGTCCTTGGACGTTAGGGAGAAAATACAGCTTTTACCGCATTCCCCGGGTGTCTACCGCTATTATGACGCTTCGGGGAATGTGATCTATGTGGGCAAGGCCAAGGACTTGTCCAAACGGGTCGCGCAGTATTTCGTCGACCCCGCGCGGCTCACGGTCAAGACGCGGCTGCTGGTGTCGAAGATTGCGGACCTGCAGTATTCCGTCGTGGACACGGAAGCGGACGCACTGTTGCTGGAGAACAACCTCATCAAGCAGTACAAACCCCGCTACAACATCCTGCTCAAGGATTCCAAGACCTACCCGTGGATCTGCGTGACCGCCGACGAATTCCCCCGGGTCTTCCTGACGCGCCGCGTGCAGAAGAACGGCTCCCGCTACTTCGGGCCCTACAGCTCCGTCATGCATGCCCGGGCGCTGCTGGAGTTCTTCCGCGAGACCTATCCGCTGCGGTCCTGCAAGCTCAAGATAAGCTCCGACGCCGTCCTGCGCGGCAAGTTCCGTCCCTGTCTGGACTACCATATCGGTCGCTGCAAAGGCTGCTGCATCGGCGCCGTGTCCCGGGAGGAGTATGCGCTCTGGATCGACGAGATCGTGCGTCAGCTCTCCGGCGGGCTGAACGGAATCATCCGGGACTACAAGGCGCGGATGGCCGAAGCAGCCGAAGCCCTGGACTTCGAGACGGCACAACTCTACAAGCTGCGCATGGATGCCCTGCAGAAACATTACGCCAAGAGCATCGTCACGGCCGCGGGCGAACGCGACGTGGACGTGTTCGCCCTCGAGCTTGACGGCGCCGAGGCCTTCGGCAGTTTTCTGCGCATTCGCGGCGGTGCCATCATCCAGTCGCTCAACCTGGGCTTCAAGATGAACATCGAGGAGGAGCGGGCGGCAGTGCTGAGCGAATTCATCGCGGAGATCAGTTCCAAGTTCGGCGCGCTGAGCGGCGAGGTCATCGTCCCGTTCCTGCCGGACGTCGAGCTGGAGGGCGTCTCGTTCAAGATCCCCGTGCGCGGCGACAAGCTTGCCCTGCTGGAGCTGGGCGCCAAGAACGCCCGGGAGTTCCGGGCCCATTCGCTCAAACAGCGGGAGCATACCAATCCCGACGAATACCGCACTGCGGTGCTTGAGGAGCTCCGCAAGGCCCTCGGCATGAAGGAGTTGCCCGTGCACATGGAATGTTTCGACAACTCCAACATCCAGGGCACGAATCCGGTGGCCTCCTGCGTGGTGTTCCGGAATGCGGAGCCCTCCAAGAAAGACTACCGCAAATTCAAGATCAAGACGGTCGTGGGCGCCAACGACTATGCCTCGATGAAGGAGGTCGTGAACCGCCGCTACGCACGCATGCTGGAAGAAGCCCCGGACGACCTGCCGCAGCTGGTGGTGATCGACGGCGGCAAGGGCCAGCTGGACTTCGCCTGGCAGGCGCTCTGCGAACTGGGCATCCAGGACCGCCTGACCGTGGTTGGCCTGGCGAAGCGCCTCGAGGAGGTGATCCGGGTGGGGGATCCGTATCCGCTCTTCCTGGACCGCAACTCGCAGGCTCTCAAGGTTCTGCAGCGTATCCGCGACGAGGCGCACCGCTTCGGCATCACCTTCCACCGTTCCCTGCGCAGCAAAGCCGCCATCCAGTCGGCACTGCGCGCCATTCCGGGCGTGGGGGAGCAGACGGAACAGCGCCTGCTGATGCACTTCGGCAGCGTGGCCCGCATTGCTGCCGCGCCGGAGGCGGACCTGGCGGCGCTGGTAGGGCCTGCACTGGCAAAACGAATTCACGAACAACTTCAACATGGATAAGAGGTCGGACCTTTTCAACAAGATTTTCAATCTCTTCGTCCTGGTCGGGATGACGGTGGTGACCCTCATCGTGACGGGCATCAAGCTGGGCGACGCGGAAGGCGGACAGGCCCTGCTCATCATCGCCGCCGCCGGCTCGCTCGCCGGCGTGCTGGCCAACGTCCTGTCGGCCAACGGCCGCATCCTCACCTTCCTGTTCGGCCTGATCGACGTTGCGATCTACGGGGCCATGTGCCTGACCGGCGCGAAATACGGCAACGCCGCCCTGCACCTGCTCTATTTCCTGCCGATGCAGGTGGTGGGCTTCGTGCAGTGGAGGAAGCGGGGGGCCGGCGAAGGCGAACGGGTCCGCGCCCGGCGGCTGGACGGGAGCCGGTGGCTGCTCCTCGGCGGTATTTTCCTCGCCGGGCTGGTGGCGGCATATTTCGTCCTCTGTGCGCTGGACAAGACCGAAGCGGCCGGCGTGGTGCGCTGGCTCGTGCTGACGGATGCCCTGTCCATGATGTGCAACATCCTGGGGCAATACCTGATGTCGACGGCCTACATGGAGCAGTGGTTCTTCTGGATCGGGGTCAATATCGCGTCCGTGGTGATGTGGGTGCTGACGCTGCGCCAGACGCCCGACTCCTCCTACGCGCTGATTTATGTGGTGAAGTACAGCTTCTATCTGCTGAACTCGCTCAACGGCCTGCGGATCTGGCTGGGGCTGTCAAAGCGCGGCCGCAGTTTGGATAATTGAAAAAATATGATTTACTTTGCAAAGATTTTGACGCGTTGAAAGTACTAACAAAACCTTTATATTTTTTAAATCATGGAATACGCAGAAATCGTAGAAAAAGTGAAAGCGATCATTGTCGACAAGCTCGGCGTGGAGCCTTCCGAGGTTACTGAGACCGCTAATTTCACCAATGACCTGGGTGCTGACTCCCTGGACACCGTGGAGCTTCTGATGGAGTTCGAGAAGGTGTTCGGCATCAAGATTCCCGATGAGGAGACCAGCACGATCGCTACGGTCAAGGACGCTTGCGACAAAGTTGCCGAGAAGCTCGCCTAATCCCGTTCAGAAAATCCGAAAATCAAGACCGGCCTGCATGTCTGCAAGGCCGGTCTCTTTTTTCTGTTCTTTTATTCCTGGCTCGGCAGGGCGAAGACTAGCCGGAGGATCGGGACGTCCCCGTCGTGCTGCGGCCCGTGGAGCGCGGCGCGGTAGAAGCGGTCCACGTCCAGCTTGATGCTGATCGACGTGGAAGTCTGCGACTGGCTCATCTGCTGGGCCATCATGGCGTAGGTCAGGTAATTGTTGTAATAACTGCCATAGCTGCCGTATCCGCTGCCATACCCGCCGTATCCGCCGCCGTACATGCCGTTGTAGTAGCTCTGGTAGGCCAGGTAATTCATCATCTCCTGCTGCTCCTGGCTGGCGGTGGTGACCGTGGTTTGCGTCTCCTGGGCGTTCACCAGCAGCCAGATGTCATAGTTGCCGGCCAGCAGGTTCTTGGTCGAAGTCTTGTCCGTGGCGCTCTCATCGATCTTGAGGATCTCCTGCATGTGGTAGGTGATGTCCGGGGCGTAGCGGAGCAGTGAACGGTCCACATTACCCTGGTTCTCGCTGCTGGAACTGGCGTCCGTCAGGCCCATGTACGTGATGATATCATCCTCGTCTTCGTCGTCCCCTTCCAAGGTGAAGCGGCAGGTGGGCGAAAGGCGGTAAGGCCAGTAGGCCATGTCTTTGTAGTCCTCCGGGAAGTCGAAGGGGAAGATGAGGGACGCCTTGTTGATGATCGCATCCTGCGGATTGCCGCCGGCCTGGATGATGGCCTGCTCCACCTGGTGCTTGAGTCCCCGGGCGGGGATCACGGGCTTGAGCCCGCCGCCGCCTTCGATCCAGATTTTGTCCGACGCTTCGCCGGCCCGGCTGCGGGTCTGCTGGCCCGTGTAGTTGAGGGCGTACTGCGGGAAAGTACCTGTGTAAGTTGCGAAGAGCGAGTCGAGATCGTAGAAATCGGTGACCCCGTACCAGAAGTTGACGGTCGTATCCTTGCGCACCCCGCAGAACTCGGCGGAGTAGCTCAGGGAGGCGAAGTTGCCCAGGACATAGTAGTTGTTCTTGTCGTAGGGCATCTGGACCTCCAGCATGTTGATACGGCCGCCGTCGCCATCCGGCGTCTCGGTCTCAAGATAGATGCCCGGGAACTTGGCGAGGTAGGTCTCAATGTCCATGAGATCGTCCTGGGTAATGCTCATGTATCTCTTGCCGAACTCCTCGGTGAACTCGAAAGTCAGGGAGTCGGTACCGTTGAGGACGGGCGTCCCCTTGACGATGCTCTCGGTGCCGTGCGAGATGGCGCGGTTGACGTCGTAATCGACGGAGGGGTCCAGCGGCCGGTCCAGCTCATAGACATGCACATGCTGGAGGATGTTGGCCTGGGTCTGGTCGAACACGCAGACGGAGTCGCACGCGGCGGCGAAGCGGAAACGCCTGAAGACGGGGTTCTGGCCCATGTCGAGCTTGTCTCCCAGGAACAACGGCACGAGCGTGACGGCGCTGGCGCGGGTGGTCAGCCCGTATTCCGGCTCACGGATGGCGCCGATGGTCATGCGGGAATCGGAATAGCCGGACAGGTTGTCGGCCATCTGCATCGTGATGCCCTCCAGGGGGATGTCGACGGTGTGGAAGGTGTACGTCTCCACGATCGGGACCAGGCTGCCGCCGAGGGTGGTGTTGGTTTCTATGCAGGAATAGCAGCAGACGAGGGCTGCCGCCAATGCAAGGACTCTTGTCTTCATCTTAGATTTCATCGTAAAAACTGCAGTACGAATCGATGTAGCTGCCATCCTCCAGGGCCTTGCGGTCGAAGGGAAGGATCGGAAGCCCGAGCGACTTGCAGTAGTCCAGGATCTCCGGTTCGACCCGTTCGGCACCCAGGATGACACCGTCGGCGTACCGGACGGCCAATTTAGCAAGATTTATGCCAGTGGGGTCTTCAAGCAGGGCCACGTCCTCGCGGGCCAGACCGCCGAAACAAGCCTTCTCCGCGAAGGCGGCGTCGAAGGGCTCCCGGGGCGTGTCGTCGTACAGCGACAGGACGACCTTGCTGTTGGAGAAAATGGGATCGTCTTTATAGGCTTTCTTGAGGTAGGCGGGGAGAAGGTGCGAGATCCAGCCCTGGCAGTGAATCACATCGGGGGCCCAGCGGAGCTTCTTGACTGTCTCAAGCACGCCACGCGCGAAGAAGACCGTCCGTTCGTCATTGTCCCCGAAGGCCTTGCCGGAAGCGTCGCAGAAAGGCTGCTTGCGGCGGAAATAGTCTTCATTGTCAATGAAGTAGACCTGAATGCGAGCGGAGGAGATGGAGGCGACCTTGATGATCAGCGGGCGGTCCACCTCGGCGATGATGATGTTCATGCCGGAGAGGCGGATCACTTCGTGGAGCTGGTTCTTGCGCTCGTTGATGCAGCCGTAACGAGGCATGAATGAGCGGATTTCCCGTTTTCGCTCCTGGATGCCCTGCGGGAGATAGCGGCCGACGTTGGCGATATCCGACTCCGGGAGATAGGGAACAATCTCGGAGTTGACAAAAAGAATCTTCTGCTTGATATCGCTCATATCCACAAAGATAAGAATTATTTTTCGATTTTTCGTCTTTTCACTATCTTTGAGGTCTAAATTGGTGGAATATGGCCCGGCCGGAGACAAAATTGATTCGGAGGCGTATCGTCAATGCGTATCTCTCCAGTGTAATCAGCATCAGCCTGATGCTGCTGTTGACCGGCGTCGCCGCGCTGCTCGTCGTCAACGCGTACGGTGTGACCCGCTACCTCAAGGAAAACATGCGCATTTCGGTCCTGCTGCGTGACGACGCCACGGAGGCGCAGGCGCGCGAATGGTCGGCGGCGCAGGAGGTTTTCCCCTATGTACATTCCGCGCGCGTCATCACGCGCGAAGAGGGGGCGGAAGAGCTCAAGAGCATGTTGGGAGAGGACTTCCTGGACGTTTTCGAGACTTCGCCCGTGCCCCTTTCCGTGGAAGTGACGCTGAATGCGGATTATGTCCAGAAGGACAGTCTCACGTTTGTGACGAAGGCCCTCGCCCAATCCCCGCTGGTGGAGGAAGTCGAGGTGCAACAGAGCGTGGTCGAGGCCCTGACGACCAACCTGACCCGGATTTCGATCGTGCTCGGCGTGTTCATCCTCCTGCTGCTTTTCATCTCTTTCGTCCTCATCAACAACACCGTGCGCGTGAGCGTATTCGCGCGCCGTTTCACCATCCATACGATGAAGCTGGTCGGCGCGACCCGCGGTTTCATCCGCGCCCCCTTCGTGCGGGCTGCGGTGCTGCAGGGCCTGGTGTCCTCCGTATTTGCCGTCGGGATGCTGTGGGCGCTGATGGAGGGACTTCGGCGTTCGTTCCCCGAACTGGCTTCAATCGTGGATCTGAAGCAGATGCTGGCCGTGTGCGGAGTCGTGGTGGTACTGGGCGTGCTGCTGTGCGTGGCGGCCACCTGGATGGTGGTGAACCGGCTGGTGGCGGCTCCCAAAGACGATTTGTACTATTGAGTTATGGATAAAAAAGATAAGATGGCCCTCGATGCGAGGGGACTGAAACGGGTCCTCGCGGGCGTGCTCGTGATGGTCGCCGGCTACATCCTGATGATGGGTGGCGGATCTGACGACCCGCAGGTGTTCAACGAGGCGATGTTTGACTTCCGGCGGCTCGTAGCCGCCCCCGTGGTCATCCTGGCCGGCATTGTCGTGGTGGTGGTGGCCATCGTGGGCGCGCGCAACAGGAAATAAGTATGGAGTGGTTTGAATCAATCCTGCTGGGCCTGGTCCAGGGCCTGACCGAATTTCTGCCCGTGAGCAGCAGCGGCCACCTGGCCATCGGCAAGGCCCTGCTGGGCATAGCGCCGGCGGGTGATCTCGTGTTCGAGGTGACGGTCCATGCCGCCACGGTCCTGGCGACCATCGTGGTGTTCCGCAAGGAGATCTGGAAGCTGCTCTGCGGCTTGTTCAAGTTCCGGTACAACGACGAGACGGACTACATTGCCAAGCTCTGCGTGTCCATGATTCCGGTGTTCGTCGTGGGCATGTTTTTCAAGGATTATGTGGAGGACGCCTTCTCGTCGCTGACGGTGGTGGGTGTCTGCCTGCTGGTCACGGCCGTCCTGCTGACGCTGTCCGACTGGCTTTCCGCCCGTGTGCAGGAGGCCGTCGGGGAGAGCCGCAGCGGCATTAGCTTCTGGCAGGCTTTCACGATCGGCATCGGCCAGGCCCTCGCGGTCCTGCCCGGCCTGTCCCGTTCCGGCACGACCATTTCGACCGGACTGCTGTGCGGCGTGAAGCGTGAGCGCATGGCGCAGTTCTCTTTTCTGATGGTGCTGGTCCCCATCCTCGGCGAGACCTTCCTGGACCTGGTGGGCGGCGATATGGCCGCTTCGTCGGTCGGGGCGCTGCCGCTGCTGCTCGGCTTCGCGGCCGCGTTCGTTTCCGGCCTGTTCGCCTGCAAGGCGATGATCGCCCTGGTGCGCAAGGCGCAGCTCAAGTGGTTCGGCCTCTACTGCGCACTCGCGGGCCTGCTGGTCCTGATCTTCCTGGCCTGATGGCGGAGCGCAAGCTCATATATTTCGTCTCCGACGTGCATCTGGGCCGCAAGGCGGACAACCCGGAGGAGGTTGAGGCGCGTTTCCTGTCTTTCCTTCGGGGGCTGCCTGCCTCCTCGACGGCCCGCCTGTATCTGCTGGGCGACATCTGGGACTTCTGGTACGAGTACCGGGACGTGGTGCCGCGCGAGGGTGTGCCCGTGGTGGCGGAGCTGGTGCGCCTGATGGATGAAGGCGTGGAGGTCTGGTTCTGCTCCGGGAACCACGACATCTGGACTTTCTCGCTGTTCCGGGACCTCGGGATCCACTGCTTCGAGCAGCCGCTATTCGTGCGCCTCGGCGACCGGGAGTTCTGCCTTGGGCACGGCGATCTGCTGGGCGGTGCGCCGCCGGGCTATTCCTTGATGCTCAAGGTGTTCCATAATCGCTTCCTCCAGCGCCTGTTCGCGGCGCTGCATCCCTGGCTGGCCTATCGGCTCGCGAAGGGCTGGGCCAGGTCCAGCCGCCGGAAGCATCCCAACCACAAGTTCCGTGGGGCGGAAGAGCCGCTGTACCGCTATGCGTTGCAGGTGGCGCAGCAGCGCCACGTGGACTATTTCGTGTTCGGGCATTACCACGATTCCGTGGACCTGACGCTTCCCGGCGGGGAGAAATTCTTCGTGCTCAAGGACTGGGCGCCGGGCGGAATGCCCCACGCGGTCTTCAACGGGACTTCTTTCGAACTTCACTCTCCAGCGTCTCCCGCTGAATGACGACCTTCGGCGGCCGCTCCATGAAGATGGAGTAGTAGAAGGCGTCCCACTGGCCGGAATCCCAGATTTTGCAAAGTTCCTCGATCTTGGCATCCTCGCCCCGGGTGGGGTCGTAGCGCGTCTTGAGGTTCTGCGAGAAGAGCCGGGCGACGAGCTGCCAGAAGTTGGCCGCGAATCCGCTTTCGTAGGTCTTGATGATGTTGAAGGCGCTCATGCCGCATTCGCGGTCGACCAGGCGCATCAGCACGAGCCCCTGGTTGATCGTCATGCTGCGGATGTCTTTTTCGAAGAGGCGGAAGAGCTCCTTCTCGACATCGTTGACGTAGCGGTTGCGCTCGGACCGCTTGCTGACGTCGGCGGCGATGGTGCTGTCCACCTGGGCCATCATTTTGCGGCCCACGAGGGCGTAGGGATAGACCTTATTGAAGTTGTAAACGAGCTTGTAGTAGCGCCGCCAGTCGCCGTCGCGCATGCGGCACCCTTTCGGGAAGATCCACACGGGGTCGAGCGTCTCCATGAAGACGGTGTCGCCCTGCTCGTCGAGTTCGAAGTACATCGGGGTTCCGGTCACGGGACGGCCGGCCCGCCGGACCGATTCCCGCGCCTCGCGGCTCTGGCCGGCCGTCGGCAGAGACGCCGCCAGCAGCAGAAGCAGTATGAGCACCCGCTTGGACACAGGCTGCAAAGATAGCAAAAATCCCGCCAGCCCGTTCCGCCCGGGGAGGTGGAAGTTCCGGGCGGAACGGGCTGACGGGAGCTTCGGTCGAAAATGTCGAAAAAAAGTTTTCAACGAAGTTTGTAAGTAATTGAAGAATGTGGAGTTGACCTGTAAGATTCTGTGTCGAAAAAGTTTGAAAATTTTTGAAGTTTATGATGATATTTCAATATTTTTTACTAAATTTGCAGTCCCAAAAACCGGCCTCTAACCGCGTAAGGGGCTGATTTTGAGAACATTAAGTGATAATTATTTTTAAAGTAATACTGAGATGTTACAACCTAAGAGAACAAAGTTTAGAAGGGAACAGAAGAACCGCATGAAGGGCAACGCCCAGCGCGGCAACCAGCTTGCGTTCGGTTCTTTCGGCATCAAGACCCTTGAGAATTGCTGGCTGACCGCCCAGCAGATCGAGGCCGCCCGTCAGGCGATCTCCCGTCGGATGAACCGTGAGGGCCAGATCTGGATCCGGGTCTTCCCTGTGAAGCCGATCACCAAGAAGCCGCTCGATACCCGTATGGGTAAAGGTAAGGGCGATCCGTACGCGTTCGTCGCTCCGATCACCCCGGGCCGCATCATCTTCGAGGCCGAAGGCGTGTCCCTCGAGACCGCCAAGGAGGCCATGCGCCTCGGCGCCAACAAACTCCCGATTGCGACCAAGTTCGTCGTCCGCCGGGACTATGTCGAATAATTAAAGGAGAAAGAGAGTAATGAAAGCAGCAGAAGCACGCGAAATGTCTGTAGCAGACCTGCGCGACCGCATCCGGATCGAGAAGGATAATCTCGACAACATGAAAATCAATCACGCGATTTCTCCGCTGGAGGACACTTCCAAAATCAGTAAGACCAGAAGGGATATCGCCCTCATGATCACGATCCTTGCTGAGAAAGAGAAACAGAATTAAATCAGACAATCATGGAAAGAAATCTTCGTAAGGAAAGAATCGGAGTGGTGGTCAGCAACAAGATGGACAAGACCATCATCGTTGCCGTTGAAAGAAAAGAGAAACATCCCTTGTACGGCAAGTTCGTCAAGAAGACCACCAAGTTCGTTGCCCAGGACGACAAGAACGAGTGCGGGGAGGGTGATACCGTCCGCATCATGGAGACCCGTCCGCTGAGCAAGACCAAGAACTGGAGATTAGTAGAAATCGTTGAAAAAGCAAAATAGTACACTATGATACAGCAGGAAACACGTTTACAGGTGGCCGACAACAGCGGTGCAAAGGAAGTCCTCTGCATCCGCGTCCTTGGCGGTACCCACCATCGTTATGCGACTGTCGGCGACACCATCGTCGTCGCCGTCAAGAGCGCTATCCCTGGCTCTGACGCCAAGAAGGGCACAGTCTCGAGAGCTGTCGTGGTCCGCACGAAAAAGGAGGTCCGTCGCGCAGACGGTTCCTATATCCGTTTCGATGACAACGCTTGCGTCCTTCTGAACAATGCAGGCGAGCTTCGCGGCACCCGTATTTTCGGCCCCGTGGCCCGCGAGCTCCGCGAGAACTTCATGAAGATCGTTTCACTGGCACCGGAGGTCCTTTAATTAATAAGCATTATGAAAAAGTTACATATTAAGAAAGGCGACACCGTGTATGTAAATGCCGGTAACGACAAGGGAAAGACCGGCAAGGTGCTTTCCGTCGACCCGAAGGCCGACCGCGCCGTGGTCGAGGGCGTCAATATGGTGAGCAAGCACACCAAGCCGAATCCCAAGCAGCCTCAGGGCGGAATCATCAAGCAGGAGGCTCCCGTTCACATTTCCAATCTCAATCTTCTTGACCCCAAGACCAACACCCCGACCCGCGTGGGTTACCGGATGGACGGCGACAAGAAGGTCCGTTACGCTAAAAAATCTGGGGAGGAGATCAAGTAATTATGGCTACCAAGAAAAAAGCACCCGTAGAGGCCGCCGCGGCGCCCGCAGGATATGTGCCTGCCCTCAAGAAGGTCTACAAAGAGGAAATCGTGGAGAAGCTGACCAAGCAGTTCTCCTATACTACCCCGATGCAGGTTCCCCGTCTGCTCAAGATCACCATCAACGAAGGTGTAGGTGACGCCACCCAGGACAAGAAGATTGTCGAGGAGGCCGCCGAGGAACTCTCCCTCATCACCGGCCAGAAGGCCATCATCACGATGTCCAAGAAGGACGTCTCCAATTTCAAGCTCCGTCGCGGCATGCCGATCGGCACCAAGGTCACCCTTCGCGACGTCAAGATGTATGAATTCCTGGAGAAGCTCATCCGCGTCGCCCTGCCGCGTATCCGCGACTTCAACGGCGTGGCCGAGAACATGGACGGCCAGGGCAACTACACCCTCGGCCTCAAGGAGCAGATCATCTTCCCGGAGATCGACATCGACAAGAACCCGCGCATCCACGGCCTGGAGATCACCTTCGTGACCACCGCCCGCACCGACGAGGAGTGCCACGCGCTGCTCGCGGCGTTCGGTCTGCCTTTCAAGAAACATAACAAATAAGATACTATGGCAAAAGAATCAATGAAAGCCCGCGAGGTAAAACGCGCGAAAATGGTTGCTAAGTATGCCGAGAAGAGAAAGGCCCTCAAGGAGGCCGGCGACTGGGCTGCCCTCGACAAGCTGCCCAAGAACTCTTCTCCCGTCCGCCTTCACAACCGCTGCTCCCTGACGGGTCGTCCGAAGGGGTACATGCGGGCGTTCGGCATCAGCCGTATCCAGTTCCGCGAGATGGCCAGCAACGGTCTCATCCCGGGTGTCAAGAAGGCAAGTTGGTAATAAATAAAAGAAAAACAATATGACTGATCCGATCGCAGATTATCTCACCAGGATCCGCAACGCCTATATGGCCGGCAAGAAGGTCGTGGAGATTCCTTCCTCCAAGATGAAGGTCGCCATTACCCAGATCCTGTGCGAGAAGGGCTATATCCTCAGCTACAAGGTGGTTGAGGGCACCCCTTTCAATACCATCAAAATCGCCCTGAAGTACCACCCGCAGACCAAGATGGCCGCCATCAAGAAGATTGAGCGCGTGTCCACCCCGGGTCTCCGCAAGTACACCGGTGTCGATGACATGCCGCGCGTCCTGAACGGACTCGGCATCGCCATCCTCTCCACGCCGAAGGGTGTCATCACCGACAAGGAAGCCAAGGAGCTCGGCGTCGGCGGTGAGGTTATTTGCTACGTTTATTAATCTCTAAAGAATTGTAGATAATGTCACGAATTGGTAAATTGCCTGTAAGCCTTCCGACCGGCGTGAGCGTGGAGCTCCTCGACGGCAACGTGCTGAAGGTTAAAGGACCTCACGGTGAGCTGTCCCAGAAGATAGATCCGGACATCAAGGTTACCGTTGAGGACAATCAGATCAAGTTCGAGCGTCCGACCGACCAGCCCCGCCACCGTTCCATGCACGGTCTCTACCGTGCCCTGGTGCACAACATGGTCGTCGGCGTGTCCGAGCAGTTCACTACCCAGCAGGAGCTGGTGGGCGTCGGTTACCGCGTCGCTGTCGCAGGACAGCTGCTGACCTTCTCCCTCGGGTACTCCCACGAGATCCAGCTGATGCTTCCGAAGGAAGTCACCGCCGAAGTCCCCGATGTCAAGAAGGGCGAGAACCCGAAGCTCGTGCTGAAGAGCTGCGACAAGCAGCTTCTCGGCCAGGTGGCTGCCAAAATCCGTTCTTTCCGCAAGCCTGAGCCGTACAAGGGCAAAGGTATCAAGTTCGTCGGCGAGACGCTTCGCCGCAAGGCCGGCAAGACTGCCGCAGCTAAATAATAGGAGGATAGAATTATGGCACTTAGTAGAATTGAAAGAAGAAGAAGGATTCACTTCCGTATACGCAAGAGAGTCAACGGCACCGCCGAGAAGCCTCGCATGGTGGTCTTCCGCAGCAACAAGCACATCTATGTGCAGGTGGTCGACGACGAGCAGGGCAAGACGCTTTGCGCCGCCGCTTCCAACGACAAGGAGCTTGCCGCACAGTGCAAGGGCAAGAACGGTATCGAAGCTGCCGCCGTGGTCGGCAAGGCCATCGCGGAGCGCTGCAAGGCGAAGGATATCACCACGGTCTGCTTCGACCGCGGCGGTTATCTTTTCCACGGTAGGGTTAAAAGTTTGGCAGATGCTGCCCGTGAAGGCGGCCTCGTATTCTAAGAGTTAAGACTATGGCAAATACTAATGTTAAGAGAGTAAAGACGTCTGACC
>CAJOMY010000046.1 GCA_905235775.1 uncultured Bacteroidales bacterium
AGGTCCGGCAGTTTCATCCCCACAAAGATAGGAAAAAAACAGGGCGGACCGCCGGGGCTACGGGCGCGCTCCGAAGTTGGGACGCGGTGCGACGAGCGGCTCGCCCATTGCGGAGGCCTCGGCGTCGGTGTCGTCGAGCTTCCAGACCATGAACTGCGGCGTGGCGGCTGTGTACGGGGTCCACTGCCCGCCATCGGTGCCGAGCGGAGCCGCACCGGGCGCGCCGTTCGGATCGCCGAACTTGGCGAAGTTGGACCAGGCGGTCAGCATCCGCTCGGACAGATTCCAGTCGCCTTGTGTCCAGGGACGCCAGCAGTGCTCCAGCGACTTGAACACATACCACAGGTCGGAAGAATGGAACGCGCCCTGCAGCACGTTCGGCCGGCCGTCGGTCGGCAGCGGACGGGCGAACTGGTAGGCATAGGCGCGTCCGCCCATCTGCTCGCGGTTGAGGCAGAATTCGCGGATCTGGTCGCCCATGTTGCCGGAGTCGTTGAGCGTGTAGCCGATCATATACGGGATCTGGGCCAGCGTGCCGTCGATGCAGGCGTCGTCGAACGACTCCTCCAGCACGTAACCGTCGATATACGGAGCGATGGGCGAGGCGCTGAGCACGCTGCGCTTGCCGGTCACGGCGGTGTAGATGCCGCCCAGGGCGAAGATGGTCTCCGTGGAGGCGCGGCGCAGCGAGGCGGCGTCCTTGAGATTGGCCCAGTCGGTCACCGCCTGGATGGAAGCCTCCGCCTCGGCGAGCGTCGTCATCTTCTGCGCGGGCATCACCGGACCGCCGGGAAACATCGGCTGGGCGGGCTTGCGGGGATCCACCAGGCCGCTGCCGCTCATGATGACGGCCTTGTTGAACAGGCCCCTGGCCAGCGGCGAGGCGCTCAGGAACTTGACGCTGCGCGAACCGGCGCTCTGGCCGAAAATCATCACGTTGTCCGGGTCTCCGCCGAACTGGGCGATGTTCTTCTTCACCCATTTGAGCACCTCGATCTGGTCGAGGGTGCCCCAGTTGCCCGTGGCGTGCTCCGGGTCCTCGGCGGAAAGCTCCGGGTGGGCGAAGAAGCCGAACGGCCCCACGCGGTAGTTGAACGACACCAGGACGACGTCCTTGCCGGCCCAGTTCTTGCCGTCGAATTCCGGCTCGGAGCCCCAGCCCTCGCGCAGGCCGCCGCCGAAGATCCATACGGCCACGGGGGCCTTGCGGTCGGCCTGGCCGGGATATTTGGTCCAGACGTTCAGATAGAGGCAGTCCTCGCTGTAGGGCGCCTCGTCGCCGTAGCCCCACTCGGTGGTGTAGCCGCCGGGGTAGTGTGCGGCCTGGAAGGCCGGATGGCCGAACTTGTCGCACACGCGCACGCCCTCCCAGGGGATGACGGGCTGCGGAGCGCGCCAGCGGTTTTCGCCGATGGGCGGAGCGGCATAGGGGATGCCGCGGTAGACGGTGACGCCGGGTGCGTCGTCGAGCGCGACGCCCTGGATTTGCCCGCCTTCGATGCTGAGGACGGGATTTTCCGGTACGGAAGTGCACGCGGCCAGCGCCAGCGTGGCAAGGAGGATCAGTATCTTTTTCATATCAATCGTGTTGGCAATCAAACGCAAGAGCAAGGTAAGCAGAGATTTCCGCACTCGCAAGAGTGCCCATGTTCATTGACCAAAAAACGAAATAAAATGACGGAATCCGGTGAAAAAACCGTATCTTGGCACTCCAAGTAGTAATTACCAAACACATGTCAAAAAGATTCGCACTTATCGTCACGGCGCTTCTGGCCTGCTCGCTGGTCGCGGGCGCCCAGGGCCGTCGGAGCGGCGCCGCCCCTGCCGGGGACGCCCCCAAGGACACTGAAAAGAAAGAGGAAGCCGTCAAGCTGGACTTCAAGTCCGGCCTGTTCGGCGTCGCCCAGCACGAGAACGACTGGTACTTCGAGCTCCCCGACTCCCTGCTGGGCCGCCGCATGCTCGCTGTAACCCGCTTTGTCAGCAACACGGTCGGCGCCGGCACCTACGGCGGCGAGGAGGTCAACGAGCAGATGATCTACTGGGAGAAAGCCTCCAACGGCAACCTGCTCCTGCGCGCCGATGTCCTGAGCATCCTCGCCGCCGAGGACCAGGATATCAACAAAGCCGTGAAAGTGAGCTCAGAGAACCCCATCGTGGCCTCCTTCAAACCCGAAAAGGACAGTCCGGAAGGTGTCACCCGCATCAAGGTGAACAGCCTCTTCAAGGGCGACAACCAGGTCTTCTCCCTCTCTCCCGGCGACAAGCGCAGCTACAACCTCGGCGGCGTCAAGGGTGACGCCTCCTTCATCGGCAGCATCCGCACGTACCCGATCAACACCGAGGTCACGGTGACCAAGACCTTCAGCTACAACGCACCCTCCGGCGGCCCCGGCGGCGCATCCGGACAGCGCTCCACCAGCCTCCCCGCCGGCCGCAGCGCCGGCAACGTGACGATGGTGCTCAACACCTCCATCCTCCTGCTGCCCGAGACCCCGATGCAGCAGCGCTGGTTCGACCCGCGCGTGGGCTATTTTGCCGGCGGCTACAGCGAGTTCTCCGACGACCAGCAGGGCGTCAAGAACATCCGTTTCATCACGCGCTGGCGTCTGGAGGCCCGTCCCGGGGATGTCGAGAAGCAGAAGCGGGGCGAGCTCGTGGAGCCCGTCAAGCCCATCATCTATTACATCGATCCCGCCACGCCGAAGCAGTGGCGCAAATACCTCATCGCCGGCGTCAACGACTGGCAGGCCGCCTTCGAACAGGCCGGCTGGAAGAATGCCATCCGCGCCGAAGAGTGGCCGGAGAATGCCGAGGAGCTGGGCATGAGCCTCGAAGACGCCCGTTTCTCCGTGATCCGCTACCTGGCTTCTCCGATCGCCAACGCCTACGGCCCCAACGTGCACGACCCCCGTTCCGGCGAAATCCTCGAGAGCCACATCGGCTGGTATCACAACGTCATGACCCTTGTGCATGACTGGTATCAGGTCCAGGCCGGCGTCGTTGACCCGCGCGCCCGCAAAATCAACTATGACGACGAGCTGATGGGCGACCTCATCCGCTTCGTCTCCTCCCATGAGGTGGGCCACACGCTGGGCCTGCGCCACAACATGGGCTCCAGCAGCCAGACCCCGGTCGAGAAGCTCCGCGACAAGGCCTGGGTCGAGGAGCACGGACATACCGTCTCCATTATGGATTATGCCCGCTTCAACTACGTCGCCCAGCCTGAGGACAACATCGGCAAGGCCGGCCTCTACCCGCGCATCAACGACTACGACAAATGGGCCATCGAGTTCGGCTACAAGCCCACCTACCTCAAGACTCCCAAGGAGGACCAGCTCTACTGGAACCGGGTCATCATCGACCGTCTCGCGGAGAACCCGCGCCTGTGGTTCGGCGGCGAAGGCCGTGACGAAGACCCGCGCGCCCTCACCGAGGACCTCGGCGACGACGCCGTGGCTGCCAGCAACTACGGCATCCTGAACCTCAAGCGCACCCTCCCGCTGATCCCCGAGTGGAACAAGGAAGAGGCCGACATGTACGCCAACGTCTCCCGCATGTACGACGCCGTCGTCAGCCAGTTCGGCCGTTACCTCGGCCACGTCAGCGCCAACATCGGCGGCCGCTTCATCACCCACCACAGCATCGAGCAACCTGATGTCGTCAAGTACGCCCCCGTGCCCAAGGCGCGCCAGCAGGCTGCCCTCCGCTTCCTGGACGAGAACGTCTTCCATGAGCCGGCCTGGCTCGTGGACGTGCCCTATATCTGGGAGCTCACCGACCGTCCGGACACCTATCTGTCCCGTCTGGTGAACAACGTGATCAGCGCCAATAACCTGCTCAGCGTCACAAAGATCGCCCGCCTGGGCCAGTTCGCGCAGTACGATCCGTCCAACTACAAGCCGGAAGAGTACCTTGCCGAGCTCGAGGGCATGATCTTCACCGAGCTCGCCAAGGGCGGCAAGGTGGACAGCTACCGCCGCTACCTGCAGCGCCACTACGTCACCGTGGCGCTGGAAGTGGCCGCCACGGCGCCCGCCCGCAATACCGATGTGCGCACCCTGCTGCTCGCCCAGCTCGAAAGCATCCGCAAGCGTGCAGACAAGGCCCGCTCGTCCGACGCCCTCACCCAGGCGCACTGGCAGGCCATCGCCCGCCAGATCGAGAACGGGGTCAAGGAGCTGAAATAGTATTGTGCTCCCGGAACAGGTCGGAGGGCGTGGCGTTGAATTCCCGGGTGAAGCACCGGGTGAAATACTTCGGGTCGTTGAAACCGACCTCGTGCCGAGGCCAGGTTCCTCGGCTACAAGCCCGGCACCACGGAGTGGAATGTCGAGGTGACCGACGGCCCCGGCAAGGGCTGGCAGGACAAGTACGAATTCCTCCCGTTCCCGTTCGAGCAGATCTCGGCCAATCCGAACCTGAAGCAGAACCCCGGCTGGTAATCTGGAAAAAACTATGTATATTTGTCAAAACCAATAGTATTCAGCAAATGAAAATCAGGAAAATCCTTCTTTTCGGCCTCGCTGCCATGGTTCTGGCCTCCTGTGGCAACGGAAGCACGCCCGCCGTGTCGTCCGCTTCCGCGAAGATTGAACCCGGCGAGCAGGCCCCGCTGGCCGATCCTGGCCAGAAGAATTTCGGCGGCTCCGCCGTTGCCAACCGTGATACGACCGGCATGGCCGAGCGCATGCGGCGCATGCGCGAGGAGCAGAACCGCATCCGCACGGTCCACTTCAACGACCTGTCGATGAGCGATCCGTTCATCTATCCGGATCCGGTCACGAAGACCTACTACCTGACCTCTTCCGGCGGCCGCCAGTACCGGAGCAAGGACCTCGTCATGTGGGAAGGCCCCTACAACGTGATCGACCTGAGCGGCACCTGGTGCGAGAAGGCGGGCTTCGCCGCCGCGGCCGAGATCCACAAGATCGGTGACTACTATTACTATGCCGGCACCTGGAGCGACCACTCCGACCTCATCCAGCAGGTCCCGCGCCGCTACAACGTGCCCCACAACCAGACCTACCTGCTCCGCGCGGACAACCCCGAAGGTCCGTTCGTGCCGTTCTCCGTCACGCCGGGCTACGACTACCAGCCGCACGAGTGGGACTGCATCGACGGTACCCTGTATGAAGAGGACGGGCACATCTACATGATTTTCGTCCACGAGTGGACGCAGATCATCGACGGCACGATGGACTACATCGAGCTGTCTCCCGACCTGACCCACACCCTCTCCGACTGGCCCGTCACGATGTTCCGCGCCAGCGAGCTGCCCTGCTGCGGCGAGATGAACGGTCTGGGCGAGGCCACCTTCGGCCTCAAGATGCCCGGCTGGGTCACGGACGGTCCGCAGATGTTCCGTACGCAGACGGGTCGCCTGGGCATGCTCTGGTCCACCTGGGGCAAGGAGCGTTACCTCCAGGCCGTGTGCTACTCCGAGTCCGGCACCATCGCCGGCCCGTGGGTGCAGGAGCCCGAACCGTTCCTGGCGAACAACTCCGGTCACGGCATGCTCTTCCGCACCTTCGAGGGTGAGCTCCGCTATGTGGTGCACCACGTGGAAGGCAACGGCCCGCGCAAGCCGCAGTACTGGACGGTCGACGACTCCGGCGACAAGCTCGTCCTGGGCCACCGCATCATCGTCCCGTAGCAAACAGCTCCGCTCATCGGAATGGAACTGGACAGGCAGGAGGCATCCCGGCAAGGATGCCTCCTGCTGCCTATTGTCCGCCCGGACCGGACACAGGAATGGAAATAATTGCTATCTTTGTGCCGCAGAAAAAGTTACAGAGGCTATGCGACGCAACACCATCATATGGCTCGGTTCACTGCTGCTCGCCATTCTGCTGGCGGCGGGCTGTGGCGTGCTGACGCAGAATGCCGCCTCCCGCAAAGCGGACAAGCACCGCATCGCGATGGAAGTCCATCAGCGGCTGAACGAGCGCCACTTCAAATTCGTCCCGGAGCGTATTTTCCCCACCCGCGGCACCGGGCGCCATATCGGCGGGGAGGGTTATTCGCTGGTCATTGACGGCCAGAAGATCAAGTCCCACCTTCCCTTCGAGGGCGTTGCCTACGGGGTCCCTTACGGCGGGGGCAAGGTGTTCACCTTCGAGGACGAGCTCAAGTCGTTCGAGGAAGTGGCCGGCACGCCCGACAGCCGTGTCTTCGAGTTCAGTACCGACAACGGCGAGGACCTGATCAACTACCGCCTGACCGTCTATGCCAATGGCGGGGCCAACATGGACGTCCGCAGCCGGAACCGTTCACAGGTCAGTTACCGCGGCGCCGTCTCCCCGGACATCCCCGGCAAGGAACAGCCGGAAGAGTAACGATCCCCCGAAATCAGATCAGAATTTCCATTTGGCGCCGATGACAACAAGGCGCCGGTTGTTCCGTACCTGCTCCACCCCGTACTCCTGCTGCTCTTCCGATTCGAAGCGGGTCTCCGTCATCGAACTGGAATACGTCCTGCGCGACCCCCTGCCGCTGGGCCCTGACCGGGAGCGCCAACAGCAGGAGGGCGAGACAGAGGATCCTCGTCACTTCTTCTTTTTGTTTTTGACAGGTCCGAAGTGGCAATAACCCACCTGGACGCCCAGGAAATCGAGGTTGCGGGCCACCTTGAACTGGGAGAGGTGGGCGTTGTTGTTCGTCTGGGACTGGTGCTGATGCGTGTAGCTGTATTCGGCGCCGAGCAGGGGGACGCTGACCGTCAGGGCGTTGCCGCCCCGCAGCCGGACGCACAGGCCGCCGGCAAGTTTGAGTCCGCCGGCATAGACATTGGACGTGCGCATCATTTCCGTCACCGGAAGGCCCTGCACGTTGATGGGGTTGGAGCGGATCTGGGCGTAGCTGCCGAACAGGCGGGCCTCGGCGAAGATGGCGACAGTCTGGCTTCCGAAGAAGGGGATGAACTTGCGCAGGGCCAGCGACGCGCCCCACTTGTTGTTCACCATATGGCGATGGGAAACCTGGAGGTTGAACAGATCCCGGATCTCTTCCATATTCTTCGGATCATCGCCGGCGATCTCCGTCAGATCGACCATGCTACGCAGGTCCAGCCGCAGGTCCGTGTTCACGAAATAGCCGCTGTAATCCAGCCGGAAGCCCAGCGAGAGGTCGTCCGCGAGGAAATAGGCGAATTTCGGGCTGACATTGTAGGTGGCGATCTTGCCGGTGCCGATATTCAGCAGGGACATGACCGAAAAGCCGTCGCCCAGGATGTCGCCGCCGGCGTCGAAACTCCGGTACGAACCGGAGATGCCGATGGTGCGGGTGCCTTTCGGGACGAATACGACTTTTTCGGCATTAGGGTCCCTGACGCGGTCCAGGATGCCCTGTCCCAGGGCGTTGAAGGACAGAAAACAGAGCGCGAGACAGAATAATTTTCTCATGCGGTGGGGTGACGTGGTTTTCGGTTTATCACGGTAAAGGTAGTTATTTTTTTGCGAAATGCAAAAGGCATGGCCTCTCAGGTCAAATTCCTCCGCAAGGTTGTCGGCGCGGGCCATGCCGTCAAAAAGGGTCCAAAACGCCGAAATTTTCGTATCTTTACCCACCTGTTTAGCATCAAATACATTCTATGAGACGAATTATGCTTCTTCTGCTGGCCCTGCTCGCCGGCTTCTCCGCACAGGGAGCCCGCACTCCCCGGCCGACACCCAACTACGACCTCGCCGCGCAGTTCAGCGCGAAACGCGTGGGCCAAATGGTCTTCTCCACCGCACTTACCCCCAACTGGTTCCGCGATTCGGACAAGTTCTGGTACGCGTGGAAGACCCCGGAGGGCACCCAATATTGGATCGTGGATCCCGAGACGGGCAGCCGTACGCAGGTCTTCGACATGGAGCGGCTCGCCATGCAGATCACCCGGACCGTCCGCGACCCCTTCGATGCACAGCACCTCCCGATCGAGAACCTCGAGCTCAAGGACGACAAATACTTCCGCTTCGACATCAAGAGCACCCGGGAAGTGCCCGATACGCTGGCGCAGAAGCGCGCCGAGCGGGAGAAAACGGACGGCGGCAAGGCCTCCCAGGCTCCGAAGATGACCAAGAAGGTCTACCATTTCCAATATGAGATCGCCACCGGCAAGCTGGAAGAGTACAAGCCCGAGAAGCGGGAGTACCCCGCCTGGGCCAGCATCTCCCCGGACGGGCAGACGGGCGTGTACGTCAAGAACGCCAACCTCTTCTGGATGGACCGGGAGAACCTCGCCAAGGCGGTCGAGGACGAGAAGGACTCCACCCTGGTGGAGCACCGCCTCACTTCAGACGGCATCCGCCAGTACGGCTGGGGCGGGGACAACTACAGGGGTGACACCGAGGCTGACACCACCCGGCGCACGATGGCGCGCGTGATCTGGTCGCCGGACGGCAAGCATTTTGCGATTTTCAAGTACGACATGCGCCCGATCAAGGAGCTCTGGGTAATCAACTCCCTGAGCCAGCCGCGTCCCACGCTGGAGACCTATAAATACCAGATGCCCGGCGAGCCGGGCCCCGTGGAGGAGCTCTTCGTCTTCTCGATGGATGACGGGACGCGCAAGCAGTACCGCATCAACGCGTTCAAGGACCAGACGGCCGACGTGGCCGTGCGCCCGCGCAAGCACGCCGAGACCTACGACAAGTTCCGCTCCCGCGTGTGGCTGGGCGACAACGACGGCTTCTACCTGAGCCGCGGCTCGCGCGACCTGCACCGCATCGACCTGTGCCGCGTGGACCTCGCCTCCGACTCCACCCGCACCCTCGTCTCCGAACGGATGAACACCTACGTCGAGGAGCGCCAGGTGCGCCTGATCGGCGGCGGACGGCAGTTCATCTGGTGGTCCGAGCGCAACGGCTGGGCCAACCTGTATCTCTACAATGCCGACGGCACCCTGGTGCGCAACCTCACCGAAGGCGCCTACCACGTCGAGGACGTGATCGAGGTCAATGAGAAGGAGGGCTACGTGCTCTTCTCCGCCTGCGGCGTCAACAAGGACGAGAACCCTTACCAGATGCACACCTGGCGCGTGAGCCTGCAGGGCGGCGCCATCCGCCAGCTGGACATGGACGACATGAACGTCGACGCCTCGGCGAGCGACGACGGACGCTGGATGGTGGCCAACTGCTCCCGCGTGGACTATGCTCCGGAAGCCTGGCTGATCGGCCGGGACGGCAAGCGCAAGATGCTCGAACAGGCCGACCTGAGCCTGCTCTATGCAGCCGGATACAAGATGCCGGAGCGCTTCAAGGTCAAGGCCGCCGACGGGCTCACCGACCTCTACGGCGTGATGTACAAGCCCTTCGACTTCGACTCCACGAAGGTTTACCCGATCATCGACTACGTCTATCCCGGCCCGCAGGTCGAGGCCAACAACATCGCCTGGTCCAAGGGCATGACCCGCGTCGACCGCCTGGCGCAGGTGGGCTTCATCGTGATCACCGTGGGCAACCGCGGCGGCCACCCCAACCGCTCCAAGTGGTACCACAACTACGGCTACGGGAACCTTCGCGACTACGGCCTGGAGGACCAGAAATACGCCATCCAGCAGCTTGCCGGCAAGTATGACTGGATCGACGGCGAGCGCGTGGGCATCCACGGGCACTCCGGCGGCGGTTTCATGTCCACGGCTGCCATCCTCCAGTATCCCGACTTCTTCAAGGCCGCCGTGTCCTGTGCCGGCAACCACGACAACCGCATCTACAACCGCTGGTGGAGCGAGACGCACCACGGCGTCACGGAGAAGGTCGCCCAGGGCGACACCACCTTCGTCTATCACATCGAGACCAACCCGGAGCTCGCCGCCCGGCTCAAGGGCCACTTGATGCTCGTACACGGCGACATCGACAACAACGTCAACCCGGCCAACACGATCCGCGTGGTGAATGCGCTCATCCGCGCCAACAAGCGCTTCGACCTGCTGATCCTCCCCGGCCAGCGCCACGGCTTCGGCGACATGAACGAGTACTTCTTCTGGCGGATGGCGGACTATTTCTCCGAATGGCTGCTGGGCAGCAGCCAGCGCGGCGAGGTGGACATCAAGGAATTGAACAACGACTGACTTTCATGATAAAAAAAAGCTCCCTTCTGATGCTGGCGGTCCTGTGCGGCATCCAGCTCCCGGCCCAGAACAAGCCCCTGGACCACGATGTCTATGACGGATGGCAATCCGTCCGCAATGTCAAACTTTCTCCGGACGGGAAACTCCTGTCCTGGGAAGTCGCTCCGCAGGAGGGCGACGGGACGCTGTACCTGCGCCGGCTGGACAGCGGCGCAGAGACCTCCGTGCCGCGCGGCACCGCACTGAAGTGGGCCCAGGATGCGTCCTGGGGTCTTTTCACGGTCAAGGCCCCCTTCGCCGAGACGCGCCAGGCCAAGATTGACAAGAAGAAGAAAGAGGAGCAGCCCAAGGACTCCCTCGCGCGCATCGACCTGCGCGCCCTGTCCTGGGAGATGGTCGGTGAGGCCGGCACGACCGCGCTCGGCTACGACGCCGCGCCGTACCTGTTCGCCGCGCAGGAGGTCAAGGACCGCAAGAGCAAGAGCCTGCTGGTCATCGACCCGGCGACCGGCGCCGTGGACACGCTCAAGAACGTGTCCGACTTCGCCGTGTCCAGGTCCGGGACGCGGCTGGTCACCATTTCCGCCCGGGAGGACAAGGATTCGCTGTCGCGCAGTGCCGTGATCCTCTATGATTTCCCGAAGGGGAGCGTCGACACGCTATCCGCCGACCGGAAGGCCTACGCCGCCCTCCGCTGGAACGACGCCGGCGACCGGCTGCTCTTCACCGCCACCGACCAGGAGGAGAAGACCGACGGCACGCCCCGTTACGGCATCTATCTCGCGAGCGAGCGCACGCTGAAGAAGGCGACGCGCCGTGCCCCGGCCGTCACGGAATGGAGCGCCTGCGAGC